>CAIMZS010000262.1 GCA_903846015.1 uncultured Anaerolineae bacterium
ACGGGCTTTAATGTCATCAATGGAAGTCATGGCAAATGTATTATAGACTCGCTTCTAATGTGACGCAACTAAAATCGCATTAGAATAATTCCGGCTGACCAGATTGAAGTTTTGTCCTAAAAATGCAACCCACAAAAAAAAAGATACAGGGAGCAAGTTTTTCCCTGTATCTCGATATAAAAAGTGGGAGGTGAACAAATACCAGCCCTTCAGGTTTGAACAAAAAAACCGGGCCGATTAAAACCCTTCGAGCTTGCTCAAATCTGCGATGCCATTTGCCAGAGCAGCAATCTGTTGAAGCATACCCAGGCGATTCTGGCGGACAATATCATCATCAGACATGACCAACACTTTATCAAAAAAGTTGTTGATCAATGGAATTAGCGGTAAAACAACATTGAAAAGATTGTCGATTGACTCAATTCGGACATCACCCGCCGATTGAATGGCTTTATATAACTCACGCTCGGCCTCGTCATCAAACCGGGCAGGGATAATCTGGAACTGGAGGGCGCCGGCACTGCGAACAATTCGGACACAACGCGCATAAGCATCCAGTATGGAAATCCAATCCGGACGGGCGACCCAAATCATCAACTGCTTGACCGCCTGGACAGCCCCGGCAGGATTATTGGAACGAGCCGCCAGAACTGCATCAACCACATCATATTTATAACCCTGATCATTCATGACCACTTTGAGACGCCCGGCGATAAAGTCAAAAACCTGGGCCTTGTTCTCATCAGTGACGGGCAGCTGTTGGGTGGCCGCCGATTTATCCAACGCCGCGCGAAGATCAAAATCAAGTGCATGCTCAATCAACGGCTGGACAATACCGATCGCGGCGCGGCGCAAGCCAAAGGGGTCTTTAGCGCCGCTAGGCACCAATCCGGCAGCAAATAAACCTACCAGCGAATCGAGACGGTCCGACAGAGCCACAACCAGGCCGATTTTGCTTTTTGGGACAGGCTGGTATTGTTCCCCGATCGCAACCGCCACATCTGAACTCTCGCCAGAACGAAGCGCGTATTCGCGACCGATAATACCCTGCAGGGAGGTCATCTCAGTCACCATCTGGGTGGTCAGATCTGCCTTGGACAGAAAAACTGCGCGCTGTACATTACGGGCCTGGCGCTCGTCAAAAGCCAGCATGGCTGCCAGATCCGGCGCAAGCCTGAGCATCCGCTCTGATTTGTCCAACATTGAGCCAAGTTTTGTCTGAAAGATGAGTGTTTTCAGCCCGTCTCGATAATAGGCCAGGGGCTGCTTGATATCTTCACGCACAAAGAAATTAGCATCGGCAAAGCGCGCACCCAGGACATGCTCGTTCCCATGGGTAACAATCTGGATATCCTGATCATCGCCGTTGCGAATAGCAATAAAATATGGCAGAAGCACATGCTCCGACCCATCAGCAGCCGATTCGACCGGGAAATAACGCTGATGCTTTTTCATGGTTGAAATCAAGACGTCGCGCGGCAGGGCCAGGAATTCCGGGTTAAAACTACCCAGAATGGGGGTGGGCATTTCCACCAGGTTGGTCACTTCGGCCAGCAGCCCGGGCTCAATGATGGCCTGACCTCCCACGGATAGGGCGGCTTTTTTGACCAATTCAACAATCGAGGCGGAACGTTTGGCACTCTCAAGGGTGATACCGGCCTGGCGGATG
>CAIMZS010000263.1 GCA_903846015.1 uncultured Anaerolineae bacterium
AATATTGAAGATCCCGTTCTTCTTGAAGTAATCATCTGCCTCGGGTGTGCATGGACCGTTGGCGCCTTCTGCCACGATCTTGACACGGCTCGACATCTGCTTGACTGTATCACCGTTGACATGACCTTCAATGGCAGCCGGGATCAATACATCGCATTCCTTCTCGATCCACTTCTCGCCATCTTCAATCACATAACCGGCTTCCTTGGCCTTCTTCTGGTCAATTGTGCCGTATTGGTCAACAATCGTCAGCAGGAAGCGCGGGTTAATGCCATCTTTGTGACTGTAAGTGTACGAGGTCTTGTCATTGCGATCCCAACACGAGACACAGGCTACCTTGCCGCCCAGCATTTCTACGAATCCGATCGCAGCATATTGTGAGACATTTCCAAAACCTTCCAGGGCTGCCACGGATTTGGTTGAATCGAGTTTCAGGTGTTTCATTGCCTCGCGCACGGTGTAGATCACGCCATAGCCGGTCGCTTCGGTGCGGCCTTCAGAGCCGCCACCACCCAGCGGTTTGCCGGTGAAGACGCCCGGGGTATACTGGCCGACCAGCTTGGAATATTCATCCATCATCCAGCCCATCATTTGGGGGGTCGTGCCAACATCCGGCGCGGGCACATCCTGGCGTGGACCGATATTTCTCCACATATTTTGTACCCAACCGCGGCACAGCCTTTCTTTTTCAGGAGTGGTGATCGATGAAGGATCGACGATAATACCGCCTTTACCGCCGCCTAACGGAATATCTGCCACGGCGCACTTCCAGGTCATCCAAGTGGCAAGTGCGCGCACAGTATCAAAAGTTTCATTGGGGTGGAAGCGAATACCGCCTTTGTTTGGGCCGCGCGCGTCATTGTGCTGAACGCGATAGCCCTGGAAAACGCGCAAAGAACCATCGTCCATGCGCACCGGAATCCGGAAGCTGTACTCGCGCATTGGCCAGCGCAGCGCCTCCGAGATCTGTGGGTCCAGATTAAGCAGCTTGGCAACGCCATCGAACTGCTTCTGGGCCATTTCAAATGCATTGATTTGTCCAGCCATTCTTTTTTTCTCCTGGGTGAGGTGACAGAGTTTACAAAAAACGATAAGCGGGCATCCGGATCGGATGCCCGCTTTTTTAGATGAGTATGTTTTGTCTTAGGATCATAATAATTTTTACCTTTTCCGTGCAATCTAAGATTACACGAGTTTGAAGGTAGAGTCAATAGGATGGTCATCATGTCTAATGTCACCCTTTTCTGGTTTGATCTAAAAACACCGAAATCGGAGCATATCTGCCAAACCAGGTCTTATCTGCTTGCCATTCAAACCGATCCACGAGAAAACTTGCATAGCTATCTACAATTGTATCAAAGTGCTTGCTCGTTTCTCGCGCATATAATCCGTATATTGATTCCCCGGTGGGCAAGGATCGCATCCCAGGCAGGAATGCATCACCCCCCGCTCAACTTTATAGTCGCCTAACAATAGCTTTCCCTCGCCATCCGCATCGACGCTTAATTGCGCAGTCAGCCCCAGAAAGCACTCGCACGTCAAGCAGGCCCCGTGTGGAAAAGACGCCACGGCTTCATCCAGATGAACCTTTACTTGCGTACTGGTTAATTTTGGCATGTTAGTGAAAGATAATATAGCCTGCATAGTTTGTTTTGCCCAGAGTTGGCGAAAAACAATTGCACACATACTCGTCGATATCCGTATCAGGATGTATCTATTATTGTTGGGCGGGGTTGAATGCTGTTACGCATTCAATGGGGGTGGTTATCAATTCCCCTGCAACAGTCTTTCCAATTCACTTCGCAGAACCTGTGGGTTGGCCTTGCCGCCCGCCTTGCGCATCACCTGCCCGAACAGGAAATTAATTACAGTCGTCTTACCAGCCCGGTAGTTAGCCACCTCTGTCGGGTTCTCTGCCAGCGCAGCGCTCACCAATTCGGTGATCATTTGCACATCTGAAACCTGGCTTAATCCCTGTTCAGACACGATCTGCGCAGCTGATTGAGAGCTAGCAAACATGGTCACCAGAATGGCCTTGCCCGTATTCTGATTAACCTGCCCGGCGGCGATCATCTTTAACAATTCCGCCAGCGCATTGGGTTGGATCTTAAGTGTATCAAAACCCGTTCCTGATATGTTCATCAGCGCGAACAGCTCGCCCGTAACCCAGGCATATACCGTGCGAACCTCTGCCGGGTTGGGCGGACGCGAAGTAACCAAACTGGTCAGAACCGCTTCAAAATACTCACCGGCCGCTTTTTCAGCCGCTAATTGCCACGATTCGGTTGCGCTCAACCCATAATCTTGCGCAAAACGCTGGCTGCGCTGCCAGGGCAGCTCGGGCAGCGCTGAACGCACATCATCCATCCAATGTTTGCTGACCAGCAGTGGAGGCAGGTCCGGCTCGGGAAAGTAGCGGTAATCATGGGCATCTTCTTTGGAACGCTGGCTGAAGGTGACCTGTTTATTTTCATCCCAGCCTACCGTTTCCTGTGCTACTTTGCCACCGCTGTTGATTAGTTCGATATGGCGATTGATCTCATACGCTACCCCTCGTTCCAGGGCGCGGAAAGAATTCAAGTTCTTGATTTCCACCTTTGTTCCAAGTTCATCCTGTCCAAATGGGCGTACGGAAATATTCGGCTCAATGCGCATCACCCCCTTTTCCAGGTCGCCGCTGTTTACGCCCAGATAACGCACCAGCGCGCGCAGGCTTTCGGCATATACGCGTACCTGCTCGGCAGAGCGGAAATCTGGCTCGGTCACAATCTCTAACAGGGAAACCCCCGCACGGTTGAGATCCACAAGCGAAAACGAATGCCCATTTTCTTCGACATGCGTCAGCTTGCCAGTGTCTTCTTCCAGGTGTACGCGCCGGATGCGGATCAGCTTCTCGCCTTTGGAGGTCTGCAGCGTAATTTTACCGTTTTCGGCCAGCGGCTGTTCGTACTGCGTGATCTGATAGCCCTTTGGCAGATCTGGGTAGAAGTAGTTCTTCCTCGCGAAAATACTAATTGGGGCTAGTTCACATTCCAGCGCCGCGGCCACCCGCAGGGCAAACTCGACCGCCTGCCCGTTGATCACAGGCAGCGTGCCAGGATGCCCGGCACAGACCGGGCAAACAGCCGTATTCGGCGCCGCATTGGTTGAATCCACCACCGGGCAGGCGCAAAACATCTTCGACCGTGTCAGCATTTCAATGTGGACTTCCAGACCAATGACAGGTTCGTATTGCATATTTAGTCTCAAAATATTCCAGTTGTTATTGATCCCAAATCGGGCCGATCTCGCGTGTGAGCTTTTCGCACGTAGATTGTGGCAAGGTGAGTTGTGTAAAAATCTGTCGGATGGCAACCTTCGGAGTGGGGTTTTTAAAAAGCCCCTTCCGCGTTTTCAGTGCTTATCCGCACCCGATAAAGACATTGTGACAATGTCCAGCATGGGATTAGTGAAATATGGGCTGTCGTTTTTCGAGGAAAGCTGCCACACCCTCTTTATGCTCGGGCCGATGGCCGGCAACTTCCTGGATATAACTCTCATATTCCAACACTTCTTCCAGGTTCGGCAGCATGGCTTTGTTAAAAGCGCGCTTTGCCAGCCCGAACACTGCAGTTGGGCCTTTTGCAAGTTCCTGTGCAATAGACTGGGTCTCTTGCGCCAGGTTTTCCAGACTGACCAAACGGTTGACCAGCCCCCATTCCAGTGCCTTGTTTGCCAGGATGGGTTGGTTGCTGAAGCTGAATTCAAGCGCGCGCCCCAGCCCGATCAGCGCCGGCAGTAGTAATGAAACGCCTGAATCTGGCGCTAATCCGATCCCGCCAAAACCTACCACGAATCTGGCCGTATCCGCGGCGATGCGTAGATCACATGCCAGTGCGATCCCCAGTGAAGCCCCGGCGCATGGTCCGTTAATCGCGGCTATGACTGGTTTTTCGATCTGCCGGATTTGCAAGACCAGCGGGTTATATGTTTTCAGCAGGTGTTCACGAAACGAAAGTGCCTCGCTCCCAGGGTAATCTTCGCTCGCCTGATTTGCCAGCGAAAAAATTTCTTCGATATCCTGCCCGGCACCAAATACCTTGCCAGCACCTGTTAACACCACAACACGTGTTTGCGCATCTTTTGCAGCTTGTTTCATGGCCATCTGCAACTCACCCACCAGTTCAAGGTTGAAAGCGTTCGCCTTGGGCCGGTCGATCGTTAGTTGCAGCACGCCATTATTTAAATCGGTATGAAGGAATGCCATGCTTTCCCTGCCTGGTAATAGGTTGTTTATTCGAGCATATCCATATCATCGTCGATTGAATCATCATCATCCGCATCGATTTCCAACTCCATATCTTTACGCTCGATGTGCAGCCACAGCAGTAACATGTGCCCATCATCTGTCTCAATAGAACGGACAGCCAGGATTGGGGCATTGGCTTCCAACCCGGCTTCATCTCGATATTGCAGCGTGATCGGTTGGCGCTGACTCCAACGGCGGTAACAGCGTTCCACCAGCGCGGGGCCGTTAAATGTACGCAGGCGGGTAAGCGCTGTGGTTGAGAATTTGCGAGTCTCGTTTAATCCAAGCGCCCAACCATCTTGGACGGGTTCAAATATGGGGGTGGGGCCTTCGATAATTGTAATTTTATCTTCCATGAGGTTTCCTATAGGTTGAGAAAATAATACCATAAAAGAATATACGTAACATAAGAAAGAACTTGTTTCCGGCGCATTATCGGTATATTGTAAAGTTGTCAGCTCTCGAGGTTGTCATAGTAGCTGTGTGAACCGGATGATCTTTCCGGCTTGTGGCGATCATTCGTTTAAGATGCAAAAAGCCCAGCCGGGTCAGTTCAGCCTCATTGGATGTCGCCCAGCAATGGCATGATGAGTTGGTACTTGCAAAGTTGCAGGGTGGCCTTTGCAGGTATAAAATTTAGCATAGCCATTTTGAAATAGTCCTGGTTTATGCGCAAGAATGAAGGATAATTAAAAAAGAAGGATATGATTACCACTGTCTTTAAACACTTATCAATGGAATCCAAATGACCCTGCCCTTCAAAGCTTACTGGGACCTGCTCTCAGAACACATCCGCCCGCAGCGTGGGCGCTTTAGCCTGCTGATATTGCTCCTGCTCGGAAGTATCGGACTGCGCGTTATCAATCCCCAGATCATGCGCCTGTTTATTGATGACGCCCTGGCCGGCAGCCCGCTGCAAACCCTCTTCAGCACGGCGCTGGCATTTATCGGCGTGGCGCTTGTCCAGCAGGTGGTCTCCGTCAGCGTTACCTACCTGGGTGAAAGCGTGGCCTGGACCGCTACCAATGCTTTGCGTACTGGGCTGGCCTGGCATGCTCTTAACCTGGACATGCGCTTTCACAATAATCACACCCCTGGCGAGTTGATCGAACGCATTGATGGCGATGTGACTGAGATGTCCACCTTCTTTTCGCAGTTTGCGATCACCTTGCTGGGCAACGGCCTGCTGTTGATTGGTATCCTGGCGGCCTTATTCCGAGAAGATTGGCGTGCCGGGCTGGCTTTTACGCTTTTTTCAGCCATCGCCATCCTGTTGCTCAATCGTTTCAAGGATATTGCTCTGCCTCATCACAGGGCCCGCCGCCAGGCTGAAGCCGATCTGTATGGTTTTATCGAGGAACAATTGGCTGGCACCGAGGATATCCGTTCCAGCGGCGCGATGGACTTCTCGATTCGAGAGTTGTATCGCTTTCAGGCTGCCATCTTGACCCACGACCGCAAGGCTCACTTCAAGCGTTGGCTCATCGAAAATGTGACCGGGTTGGCTCTCACGATCGGCAGTATCCTGGCCATTACTGGCGGCTACTGGTTGTATTCCGGTGGACTGATCACCATTGGCACAGTTTACCTTTTCATCAATTACATCAGCCTGCTGGAGGAGCCAATCTGGGCGATGACGCATGAGATCGAGAGCTTCCAAACGATTGGAGCCTGCGTGGAGCGTTTATCTGAGCTGCGTGCCATTCAGCCGGAAGTCAGGGATGGTCCCGGCGTGGAGTTTCCGGACCGCCCGCTCGCACTGACGTTTGACAATGTTACCTTTTCTTATTCGGATGCAGAATCAATAGCTATCTCTGACCCGGTGCTGAGCGGGCTTTCCTTTCATCTTACTGCTGGTTCGGTGCTGGGCTTGCTTGGACGAACTGGCAGCGGTAAAACCACGCTAGCGCGGCTGGTCTTTCGCTTGTATGACCCATCAGGCGGCACCATTGCGCTTGAGGGTATTGATTTGCGCGTGGCAGCCTTACGCGATCTGCGCCACAGGATTGCGATTGTCACCCAGGATGTGCAGTTATTCCGTGCCAGCGTGCGTGATAACCTGACTTTTTTTGACCGTTCTATTTCAGACGAGCACATTCTGGCTGCTTTGGAAGAGCTGGAGCTTTCGGAATGGCTCCGTTCGCTGCCGCATGGGCTGGATAGTGAATTGGGCATCGGCGCCTATAGTCTTTCAGCCGGTGAGGCTCAATTGCTGGCTTTTACACGTGTGTTTTTGCGTAACCCTCGCCTGATCATTCTTGATGAGGCTTCATCTCGCCTTGATCCGGCTACAGAGCAACGTCTCGAGCGCGCGATGGACAAACTGCTGCATAACCGCACGGCCATTATTATTGCTCATCGGTTGGGAACCGTCCAGCGCGCAGATCAGATTATGATCCTTGACCAGGGCTGCATCAGCGAGTACGGCAGTCGCCTGCAGTTGATCAATAACCCCGGTTCGCGCTTCAACCAGCTGCTCCAGACCGGTCTGGAAGAGGTGCTGGCATGAGTGCATCATTCAAAGCTCTTCGAGAAGGCGATAAAATCCCCGCCCTGCCCGCCTGGCAGGTTATTTGGCAAATGATGCGCTTCCGTACCTGGCTGTGGCTTGCTGATCTGGCTTCTGCCATACTCTTTCGCTTTTGCTGGCAGGTTGCCCCTGCGCTGATCACCAGGGCTTTTTTTGATATGCTGACTGGGGCTGCACCGCTGACTTTTGGTGTCTGGAGTGTGGTTGCTTTTGTATTGGCTTCATGGCTCGGGCGCGTTGTGGGCACGTATGGTTTTAACCGTGTCGATGTGCCGCTCTTCGCTGAAGTCGGCACGCTGCTGCGCAAGAACCTGCTGCGTCACATCTTGCGCCGTCCGGGAGCCTCGCCCCTGCCCGATTCAGCCGGAGAGGCTGTCAGCCGTTTTCGCAACGATGTCAATGAGATCCCGATGTTTATCCTGATGGTCAACGATATCATGGTAGGCATTGGCATCATCATCGTTGCCATTATCCTGATGTTTCAGATCAGCCCATCTGTCACGTTGATGGCGCTTGTCCCACTGCTGATTGTTGGGTTGATTGCTAATGCCGCCACAACCCGCATAGAGCATTACCGTCGCGCCAGCCGCCAGGCCACCGGACGGGTGACCGGTTTTATCGGCGAGTTCTTTGGTGCGGTTCAGGCCATCAAGGCAGCTACTGCCGAGCAGAATGTTATCGACAGGTTTCACATTCTCAATGATGAGCGCCGCAAACTTTCGCTGCGCGAGCGTCTGTTCGATGATGTTCTGGGTTCGCTTTACCGCAACACATCAACATTCAGCACTGGCTTCATTCTGGTGCTGGTTGGTCAATCCATGCGTACCGGTCATTTTACACTGGGTGATTTCTCCCTGTTTGTCTACCTGCTGCAAAGCATGGGCGACCTGACCACCATGGCTGGTATGTTGATAGCTCGTTATAAACAGCTGGGGGTTTCGGTTCAGCGCATGTACCGCTTAATGGAAAGCGCTCCGTTGGATGCGTTGGTGCAGCACAGCCAGGTGGATTTGGATGGCCCGCTGCCAGAGGTGATCTATCCAGAGCGGGTGGTTTCAGATCAATTAACGAGTCTGTCTATCAAAGGCCTGGGTTATCATTATCCGGGTTCGCCAAACGGTATTTCCAATATCAACCTGGAGATTCGGCCAGGAACGCTCACAGTTGTCACCGGGCAAATTGGTTCCGGTAAAACCACCTTGCTAAGGGTACTGCTCGGACTGCTTCCACACGAAACGGGCGAAATCCGTTGGAATGACGACCTGGTTCACGCGCCCGGTGATCACTTTGTTCCACCGCGCTGTGCGTATACAGCCCAGGTGCCACGTTTGTTCAGCAATACTCTGCGGAACAACATCTTGCTTGGTCTTAACCGCACAGATGCTGAAATTTACGCTGCCGCCATCCAGGCGGTCATGGAACGTGATCTGCGAGAAGTGGATAACGACCTCGATACGCTAGTTGGCGCGCGCGGGGTGAAACTCTCCGGTGGGCAGGCCCAGCGCACCGCCGCCGCACGCATGTTCATCCGCCAGGCCGAACTGCTGGTATTTGACGATCTTTCCAGCGCGCTGGATGTCGAGACTGAGCGTCAATTGTGGGAACGCATCTTTGGCAGCGCTGGTGACACTCCGCTTTTCGGAAACACCTGTCTGGTAGTCTCTCATCGCCGCCCGGTCCTGCGCCGCGCCGACCAGATCATTGTGATGAAAAATGGCTGCATTAATGCCGCCGGTAGTCTCGACGAACTTCTCCAAATCAGCCAGGAGATGCGCTATCTTTGGCAACAGGCTGATGGCAGCCAATAAGCTGGATCGACAAAACCAACTTGTGCGCTATGCTTAATGTGGTAAGCTGTAAATTCTGAGGCGCGACGACGCATTGAATATCCTGCAAGAATAGCAGAAGAATCTGGTTGAATGCTGCCAGGTTGCTTCCCTTCCTGTTTTTGGATCAGCAGCGCGAGATTCGCCTTGCGCTGTCATTAGTCCCGGCTCCTGCACGGGGCACGAGGCAGCCGATCTGAAAAATCCGTGTTCACCCACGCCAAATCCATTTTCTCCGAAATTCTGAACCGCACCCCCATAGGTATCGCTTGTTGAACTTGGGGGCTTTTTATGCTACGATTAAATGGTAACCCTACTCACTTTATTCGGATAAAACGGAGGAAAAATGGCGTACACAAAAGGATTGGATGTTTCGTATTACGAACCTAAAATTGATTGGGGGCGTGTTTTTGCCCAGGGTTATCTGTTTATGTTTACCAGGGCCACTCAAGGCATTGGCTATGTCGACAGTAAGTTTACTTCTCACTGGGCTGGGGCCAAAAAGGCGGGCTTATTGCGTGGGGCCTATCATTACTTGACGGTGGGGCAGGATCCAACAAAACAGGCAGACCTGTTCCTGCACACTCTGGGAAGTGATCCCGGTGAACTTCCCACTGTTCTGGATCTGGAAGGAACATACAACGAAACCGCCACCAACAAACTGATTTTGGGGGCCGCCGAAATCTGGCTTAATCGTGTGGAGAAAGCCACCGGGCAAAAATCTTTGATTTATTCCGGATACTATTTCCTGCGCGACCGCGTATCCATCCCCAACGTGGGTGGTGCGCCAGCCTGGGCGAAAAATTACCCGCTTTGGATAGCGCAATATCTTAACCATCCTGCTACTGAAGCGGATCTACCGATGCAGCCGAAGGGCTGGCAGGATTGGAAATTCTGGCAGCACAGCGAAAAGGGTATGATTGATGGGATTACTGGCGATAATAATATCCCAACTGCTGTGGATTTAGATTATTTTCGGGGCAGCGCCGATGACTTGTATGCGTATGCCAGGGTAAAAAAGTCTGACCCCATTCCTGTGCCCCATCCCATAGACCCCGTTCCACCGGTTGTTCCTCCGGCTGTTCCACCAACTGTTCCGGTTACTTATACGGTAAAAGCAGGCGACAACCTTACCAGTATTGCCACCCGGTTCCATACCACATTAGATGCAATTGTTCATCTG
>CAIMZS010000264.1 GCA_903846015.1 uncultured Anaerolineae bacterium
AGCATCACTGTTCTTTTAATCGTATCGCTGTCCTGTAATTTTTTATTCCCAAACAGTAGCAATGGCGGCCAGGCTCCCACTGATTTCAACAAGGTATTTGGGACTCTCCCGGTCTACGACCCCAAGGCACCTCTGACTTCAATAAGCGCAACAGCACTGCGCGGATTGATAAAACTCGATCCGAGCGTGGCTGTACTGGAGAGTGAAGTGGAGGCGTCCGATCGGGCAGCCATGAAAGATCTGCTCGCTAATCTGAAGATCCAATTGGGAGCAGGCAACGGCAGTGTGGCGCCAGCGCTTGCATCGCAGCCTGGGATGACGAAAGCCACGAGTGCAGCGGCTGGAGCATGGTACCCGGTGGGTTACAAGCGGCTGGGTGGTTTGGATGGGCCTGCCAACTTTTCGTTCGATGCCATGTTCGTCTCGATTCTCGTCAGCCAATTGAGTGACTCGCTGGCTGTCTTACCGGGTGCAGATTATAAACCTGGAACCGGTCAGGAGGGCGGCGCCAACTCGAAAAATGGTCTTACATTCCATAAGAATCCGGATGGTTCAACAACGATGGCATATGTCAATCAAACCGACGCATCGAAAGGCGGAGTGTCTGCCAAGGAGGATGGTAAAGTAAGCATTGATGGTTGGCGGTGTCCGAATGAGGCCGGGCAGGTTTCTTTTACGATAAAGGAACGCTTTAATTCTGAGTCGGGTGGGGCCAGTTACACGGTGGATTTGACCGCAAATATCCAGGCTGAAGTGAACGACAATGCGGAAATTGTCAGCACGGCAATCGATATTACTCAAGGCACCCGAATGGTCAAGGGTGGGCGAAATGTATATGTGGAGTCAGGGGCAAAATCGGCTGGTTTGGCCTTATCAAACCAGCGAGTGATTCGTTCATCCCAGGATGCCAGTGCGAGTGACGTCAGCGATTTGTCTAGTGCGGGAGAGAATGCAGCGAACTATATGGCTCTTGGTTCACTCCTTTTCGCGAAGGACAACTGGCTGAAAGGCGGCTGCACAAAGATCGTTGCAACTTCACCGGGAACCGTGAAGCCCGGTTCGACCAGCAGCATCCCAGTGTCTGTGATCCAACGGATCGACGGTTCAGAGATCTCGACCAAACTAGTGGCGGCGCTCAGCGGTGGGCAGTCGATTGATCCCACATCACTGCCCAAGACCCCTGGCAGCCTCACTTACACTGCGCCGGGCGAGACCGGCAAGTCCGCGACCATTACCCTGACTTCCACCTCCAAGCGCGGTAAGGCCACACTTGAGCTGACCGCCAGCACTGGCGGAGCGGCGTACCATATTTTTGGCACGCTTGGTGAGGCGAGCGAGGATGGCTATGCCTGCGATGCGACCCAACCGTTTACTATAACAGGAACGGTCACCATGGTCTTCACCCCCACGGACGAAAAATCGGGAACCTTCAAGTTTGCAAATGGGCCGTTTGCCGATCGAGGTGGTGGTACCTATACCATCGCTGATGGCAGCCTGCAGGTTGGGGGCGGGGGCTGCATTGATTCACCAAAAGGTACCTTTTGTAATAATGGCGCAGGAACTTTAACTGCCACGCCGATCGATCCGGCCACCTGTCACAGCCAATAGATGGTTTAGTTTGGTGAGCTGGTTCTGTTGTTTAACAAAAAAGTGGAGCGGGGCGGACAGCCCCGACTCCACTTTTTTGTTCTAAGCCAGTGAGCTTTTGTCAAACTGGCTGTTATGCAGCTCGGCATAGAACCCGCCGCGCTCGAGAAGTTCCTGGTGGTTTCCCTGTTCGACGATATCGCCGTCTCGCATGACGAGGATCAAATCGGCATCCCGGATGGTGGACAGACGGTGAGCGATTACAAAGCTGGTGCGATTTTTCATGAGGTTGTCCATGGCTCTTTGGATCAATATTTCGGTACGGGTATCCACTGAACTGGTG
>CAIMZS010000265.1 GCA_903846015.1 uncultured Anaerolineae bacterium
AAGATCAAGAGCGAACAAACCGGACTGGTTCGTAATAGTTGCCCGGCTTCCCAACCATTGGCTGGGAAGCCGGGCAACTTAGAGTTTAAGCATTAAGCAGGTAGCCCTGTGCCTTGAGGTACGCCACGATTTTGTGCGCATTCTCTTCGGGGGTTACGCCGGAACCAAGCAGGCTGATTTCGGGAGAAACCGGGGGTTCATAGGGGTCATCGACGCCTGTAAAACCCATCGGTTTGCCATCAACCATGGCCTGACGAGCTTTGGCGTACAAACCCTTTACATCGCGTTGTTCGCAGACTTCGACAGGAGTATCCATAAAAACTTCAATGAAATTTTCGCCAACCATTTTACGGGCTTCTTCGCGTGTGGCGCGGTATGGGCTGATCGCCGCGCAAATGACAGCACCGCCGGCGTGGACGATTTCACCGGCTACAAAACCGATGCGCAGGATGTTGGTATCCCGATCTTCTTTTGAAAAGCCAAGACCCTTGGAGAGGTTGGTACGGACAACATCGCCATCCAGGATGGCTACTTCGCGCCCGTGTTCGAGTAGAAGGGAAGTCAGCACCTGGGTGGTGGCCGATTTTCCAGAGCCGCTTAAGCCTGTGAACCAGATGCAGTAACCCTGTTTGTTACGGGGAGGATACATTTCGCGTAGGATTTCGGCAGTCTCAGGACGAGTGAACCATTCTGGCAGCAGCTTGCCCCGGGCCAGATAATCATCGCGTACCTGAGTGCCCGAAATATTGAGTACTTTGGCGCCCTGTGGAACATCTTTTGCTTCTGCGTAGCGGTCTTCGTCGGGCAGATAGAGCAGTTCTTCGAATGGGATCATCTTGACCCCGATCTCTGCCTCGCATTGCTTCATCATTTCCTGGGCATCATACGGGCCATAGAATAATTTGCCGGTTGAATCTTTGCCGGGGCCGGCATGGTCGCGCCCAACAATGAAGTGATTTGCCCCGTGATTGCGGCGGATGATGGCATGCAGCACAGCTTCCTTGGGGCCAGCCATACGCATGGCCAGCGGGAGCAGGCTGAGGGTGGTGCTGTTTTTATCGTAATAATTTTCCACCAGGGCTTTGTAGATGCGCACCCGGGTGTAATGATCGACGTCGCC
Source organism: uncultured Anaerolineae bacterium (assembly GCA_903846015.1). Taxonomy (GTDB): domain Bacteria; phylum Chloroflexota; class Anaerolineae; order Anaerolineales; family Villigracilaceae; genus UBA5195. The sequence continues at coordinate 1,121 of CAIMZS010000265.1, forward strand.
GGGTTTGGTCATGCCAACTACGGGGTGGATAATGAGAGATCCCTGTACCTGGGCAGCAGCGCGTTTGGTGAGTTCTTCGTGAATGCGGTGAAGCGGGTTGCGTGTTTGGAATGCGACGACATTATCATGGCCCATTTCTTCCAATAATTGGCGCACTTCGGTGGGCGTGCGGCGCAGATCTACAAAGTCATAGTACTTTGGCAGGTTAATTACCTTTAGCGGCCCGGAGATGCATACCTTGCCCCAACGGGCCATTTCAGAAACCATTGGGTGTTTTGAGTCAGTCGAACCGTAAGCGAGCGCTGCTTCTTTTTCCGCATCCCAGTGATAGACTTCATCGAGAGTCATGATGGCTATCACGTCGTTGTTGGAATTGCGCAAGACGACGTCATCGCCAACCGTGGGCAGTTCTTTAGGGTCAACGGTTAACGTGATGGGCAGGGGCCAAAGCGTGCCATCTGCCAGGCGCATTTCATGCAGCACACGTTCATAATCTGCTTTGCCCATGAACGTATTTAATGGTGAGAAACCACCAGTGGCGAGTAACTCCAGGTCGCATAGATTGCGCATGGTAATTTTGATAGAGGTCAATTTTGATGCGTGGGCAATCAGTTCGTCACGCTCGGCCCCGGTGGCAACAAGATTGACCAGTTTGCCGCCATAGGGGGAAATTAAATTTGCTTTCGACATCCAATATTCTCCTTGATATTCAATATTCAGTTGCTGAATTTTACACAAGACGCTATTATATCAGGGTTATTAACAGATTCCTGGCATGATTAGTTCATTATTTTGCGTCACAAAAAAGGATTTTGATTTGTTCGAGCATGGCGGCGCTTATACCGGAAGTGTTTGGCAGGATTGTGCAGGCTTGTTGGCGGACGCCCTGGTCTGTTACGTTGCGGGCCGTTTCTGTCAATGTTTTGATATTTCCTTGAACTGCATATCCCTGCAAGAATGGCATCCATTCAATTTGATCTGAAGGTGTAAGGTTTTTAGAACGTGCCTGGGTTCCCCACCCGACAACGCTTTGCCAATCGCCAGTTTGGCGTGCGAAGGATGCTTTTTCATAATAATAACACCAGTCTCGAGGTGGTTCAGGGCCAAAAACAATCGACGGTGGGTCTCGGAAATCTTTGTTTACCTGAATGTGTTCCAGTTCTGAAAATGGAGCCATTTGAACGAAGCTGGGTTCCTCGTTGGACGAAAGTTCAGGCTGTTTTCCATCTATCACCTGAACACAGCTTGTTGAGCCTGGTTGGGTAAGTAGAACGAAATTGCGATAATTGGTGTAGGTGATGATATTACGTCGGCTGTCGTATTCCTGGCGTTCTCGCGAAAGGACTTTCAGTAAGGTTGCATCACTGGGAATCGCGGCATAAATTCCAGTTTGCACATATGCATCGTTTACTTTTTCGGGGTAGTAAATCAGGTTGGCCGGTCCCCAAATGAAATAATCCTCGAGGATGGAAACCACGGGATAACTTGCAATCAGGGTGGTACTTTGCTCTATCATGGGGATGCGCCAGGCGACCTGCCACCAGAACTGGTTCATCGATTCTGTTTGACGCGCTGAATTAACTGCGTTGGCATAATGAGTAAGCAATGCTGCGCATACCAATATTGCCAACCCGGCATTTACCAGCCATTTTTTTTGAGTGAGTGATAGCAGCGCTACGAGAAAAACGGATACACCAGCGGAACTGACTAGTGAATAACGAGAAAAATATGGAAAGTACACTTCGCGGTTGACCAATATGATCGGTATCAGGCCGACTACCGCTGCCACAAACCCCAAAATCAATGCTTCCCTTAGCGAGCGTGAATCATCGGTTTGTTTATTATCAATGGCGTTCAAATGTTGGATGAACCATATCACACCCAAAGTTATTGTCAGCGCCAGCGCTATGCTCCACATTTGTAAATTCTCCCGCATTTGGTACAGCGGCTGCCACCATGCAGAAATGAAAACAGTCCAGGTGCTTTGGATAATTTGCAAAGCCCATTGTGCCAGTGTTCCAATTGGCGAAATCAAAACTGCTCCCAATTGGGTATTTATATCGGTGGCTTTGCGTTCAGTATGAAACAGGAAAATTCGCCAGAATACAAATGCCACCGGGATGGCTGTATAGGGCAGCCATGCCAGAAATGTTTGTTTTATCTGCCTGCTCCAGCCAGCTTGCATTCGCGAGATGAATATGAAAATGACAGCCACACGCAGAAATTCGAATCCAATTTCGTAATCTACCAACCCGAGATACAGCCAGCCCAAAAGAATTGAAATGGTCAGCCACAACCACCTTTTCCATGTGCGGATATCTGAAACTGCTTTTAGTGTCAGCCCGATCGATATCATCGCGGCAGCCAGACTCACCATTTGAGACTGATAGTCAATGCCATTAAATTGGGAAAGAAACCCTGGATAAAGAATAAATAAAATAGTCATACCAAAAGTTTCAATATTTCGCCTTGGCCAGGTCATGCGCAGTATCCATCCAAATGCCAGTGCGGATAACACTCTAAATGCCCAGGCGCTTAAGTTATACCAAAGCGGATTTTCGCCGAATAGGAAATATTCGGGTATCAGGATATAGGCTCGAAGAGGCCGGTCAACACTGAAAATGGTGTGAAATACCTGCGCCCCATAGGCTTTGGCCGCATACATCAGGTACCAATCGTCAAATGTGTAGCCAAACTTGGTGATCAGGGGTAGGTAGGCGAGTGCAGAAATTGCGATGATCAGTAAAATTTTTCTGGTAGCAGTGCGCATCATAGTCTCACTGTGATTTCAAAATCGAATGGTTCGGCATGGATTTCTTGCTGAGAAAGACAGTGTTACTTTGTTTGTTTCATGTTAGCTTTATGAAGTCTCTCAAGTAACTCATCGCGCATGGAGGCTGCTACTTGAGATTGGGATGAGTAGAGATTCGTCATTTCTTCAAGATCGTTTTCCATGTCGAATAATTCAAACGCGTCTTCTTTTTCGTAACCGGTATAATAAATCATTTTATACTTGCCTTTGCGCATGGCAATGGTGCCTTTTTTGATCGGCGCAAAGGCAGGATTTAGCTTCGCCTCAACGGTGAACGTACTTCTTTCTGCGTCAATTTTGCCGCTGAAACCCGGCAGCAGTTGGCCTTCACACCAAGCTGGTATCTCCTGACCAACCAGATTTAATAATGTGGGCAGTACATCGACGCTATTGGTGGGAGAAAAAATGTCTGTGCGATTCTGTTGTCCGGGCGCTGAAATGATTAACGGGATATGAATCACTGGATCGTACAACAACGGAGTGTGATGATTTTTTTCACCACGTTCAAACATTTCGCCATGATCAGAAGTTAAGATGATATAGGTGTTTTTTCTCATTCCGGATTTATCTAAAGCATCAATAAAGTTTCCGAACTCTTTATCAACCGTGGCAACATATTCATCATACAATCTTCGTCCATCACGAAGGATGGAATTCGAGTAATGGTCTGAGAGACGGTGCACGGGTTTATTGATCGGGTGCCAATTATCATTAAACTTCTCATTGAACTCCTTGCTGGGCTTGGCAGGAGCATGAGGCGAAAATAGATGGAAGTATGTAAAAAAGGGAGGCGATAAACGATTTACGAAAGAACTTAACCCGTTAAAAAGGTCATCCAGGCGATAGAGTATTGGGTAATTAATATTTTGGGGTAATCCTTTAGGGTAGTCATCTGATAAATTTTGTGCAACGATTCTGGAATAGAGAACTTTTTCGATTGGGTTAAATATAATCGATCCAGGAGTAGATGATTTGAAAATAAAATCGTCAAGCGCTCTGTAAGCCGAACTCATATCCTTAAATTTATCGCCAATAATATGATCTGTAATGCCGAACGTGGATGGCGGCAAGGTTAAGTCAATATCTTCGCGAAATTGGGACAAAATAAAATCGGCCCAGATGTTTTGGGAAAAAGCGATGCGTTTATATTCCTTGCCGATCAGTTTGAAAATATTTCTGCCAACAAGATCACGTTCGACAAGACCACCATCGTTCAATGCTCGATGGGTCCAGGGATACAAACCGGTCAACAGGGATGAAGTCCCTGGAATGGTAAAGTTACCGGCAGAATTGTGAGAATGATAGACGGTTGCCTGTTCGGCAAAGCGTTCAAAATTGGGAGTAGTTTTTCGATGATAGCCATATACCGATAAATTTCTGGCAGTCATCGCGTCGAACAAAACGATGATCACATTGGGCAGGGTTGTGCTTTGTGTGTTCGTTAAAACATTTTGAGTCGAAATAACCTTCGATAGAGCAACAGCAGGGGGGAAAAGCGCCGCCAGCTTTAATAAATCTCTTCTGCTGAACCCGGGCATTTTAACGCTCCTAAAACAGATTACGAATAAGAACAACGCCTAAAGAAATTAAGCTAATTGGGATTGATAGGTATAAGAATATGATGGCACGGTCAGACAAAGCTTCAATTATTTTGCGTACCAGACCAATTTTCCCCGAAAGATAAACCAGTATGCCAATAATGCCAATTACTGGGATTGTTAATAGCAATAATTGTTTAGGGTATCCGTCTTCATTTTGTATTCGCAATGTGAACCACATTGAATATCCCAAGACGAGTATTGCCAGAGATGCGCCTTGTACTACAAACTTATCATAAAACCATTTTTTGGGTAATAACAAACACAACACAACTGGCATCATCAAAATAAGAAGACTTTCAAGGAAATTCGTTGCCATGGCATAAGCGAATACAACTGAGATTTCGCTTATCGACATGAAAAATAACCAACTGGGCAATCTCCAAAAAAACCACAGGATCGTCCAACTGTAGATCATTAAGACGATTAGCGCGTACACAGGCGCGACTTGGGAAATCTTTGGTAACCGATTAAATAAGGCCAATTTGATAAACCTTTCTCGAATCATCTTTTCCTTCATAGATGCGGTGTTCCGTGATTCTTATCGGATACGCACTGAAAACATTTTCCTGATCTAATGCAACAAGTTTACGCCATGCACAGGAACGAATTTGAACACAATTGGGTTTACTTGTGTTTATGGACGTGCATGCCCATTCAAAAATTCTGGTTCTCCCGTCATTTAAAACAAAACAGACAGATTACCAATCCAGGTGTCTTTGCAATAAGCGAGTATGGGGCCTTCTTTTTTTGGGGTTGATTGTTGGTTTGATTCAAATCGAGGAGGCAAGTCAGGCGATGATTCGGATTGGACCGTTATGATGTTTTTCGTTGACGGTAAAGTGATGTATCTGGGACAGCAAGCATTTTTTCAATTTCGAGCGGAAGTTCAAGAAATTGATATACTTTTTCTATATGTTCTTTTGGGGATAAAACCAGGGCATTGTAATCAATATAGAGTGTTTTGATGTTTGGCTGATTAGCCAGCCAGACTCGGGTACGCTTGAGGTGCTCCTGATAGGTTTCTTCCATGTGAGTATCATCAGTTTTCGGTTCTTCGTTACGATGCGTTAGCATTAATGTTTGGGAAGCAAGAATTTCGCTAATCGCGCGTCTCATAAAAATAACTTTATATTGATACTGGCTGGGGAGATACTGCAGGAGGAAGGAGATAATTTTGACCCCCTTGC
>CAIMZS010000266.1 GCA_903846015.1 uncultured Anaerolineae bacterium
CGGGCTCCGCTTTTACTCGTCTATGCCAAAAACCTGTCAGCAAGGTTTTGTGTAATATCATGGATATTATTGTATCATCCTGACAAATGACCACATTTATCATCCGCCGACTGATTTTGCTCCTGCCCGTGCTTCTGGGCATCACTTTTATTACGTTTGCCTTGGCGCGCCTGCTGCCTGGCGATCCTTGTTTCGCTGTCATGGGCGAAAAGGCAACGGTGGCGCAGTGCGCAGAATATCGCCAGCGCCAGGGCTTGAACGATCCAATCCCGATTCAGTTTGTCCATTATTTGAACGATATTGCACATGCTGATTTCGGCCAGTCGTTGAGGAACAATCGCCAGGTGACCGATATCGTGTTGGAGCGGTTGCCGATGACATTGGAAGTAACCATTGGCGCGATATTCTTTTCGACCACTTTCGGCATTTTGCTCGGCATCGTCTCGGCGGTAAAGCGCAACTCTATTATCGATGTGTTTACGATGATAATTGCCAATATGGGCGTTTCGATGCCGGTTTTCTGGCTTGGCCTGGTGTTGGCTTATTTATTTGCGCTTACTTTCAAAGGCACACCTCTGTGGATTCCACCATCTGGTCGTCTCTCATCGGGTGTAACCATCCCGTCCTTGATGGAAACTTTTAACCTGCAAAATTTGAGCGGACCCATGTTAGCGTTGGTCACGTTTGGCTCAAACTCGGTTATATTTAATGCGCTTATTACTGGCAATTTTGTAGTGCTGAAAGATGCCTTATGGCATCTGATCCTGCCTTGCGTCGCTGTCGGTACCATTCCCTTATCCATTATCGCGCGCATGACCCGTTCCAGCCTTTTGGAGGTTTTGGGGCAGGATTATATTCGTACTGCACGCGCCAAGGGCCTGATTGAGCGAGTTGTCATCTACAAACATGCTCTGCGCAACGCCTTGCTCCCGATTGTCACTATCATTGGTCTTTCCATCGGCGGGTTGTTGAGCGGCGCGCCTCTCACCGAAACCGTGTTTTCTTTGCCCGGAATTGGCACCCAACTTGTTACTGCCATCCTGTCTCGAGACTATTCGGTCGTGCAAGCCTTCACGGTTATTATCGCTTTTATATTCGTCACTATTAATCTGATCGTCGATCTTTCCTACGCATTTCTCGATCCGCGCATCCGCCTGCAATAAAACAGGGTTGCCAGTAATTTACTTCAAATACGGATAAAGACAATGACCTCTGCCGAACCGCTTATCCATGCCAGCCAACGAACGCCATTTCAAAACGTCATGCATCGTATTGTTCGGCACCGCTCTGCCCAGGTAGGCTTTATTATATTGGGCCTTATGATCGCTATGGCTATACTGGCGCCAGTTCTTGCCCCATTTGATCCTATTAAGGTGCTTACTGATGTCAAGGTACGTACGCCTCCCTGTATACATGTGCTTGGCTGTCCGGCCGATAAGCCCGAGCACATCTTTGGTGTGGATGGTAACCGCCGCGACCTGCTTTCGCGCATCATCTACGGGGCGCGCCTTTCGCTGATAATTGGTTTTGCATCTGCGACTTTTGCCATTCTTACTGGAGTAATATTGGGGGCACTGGCAGGTTTTATTGGTGGTTGGTTCGATAACCTGGTTATGCGTCTGATGGATATACTGCTGGCATTTCCCAGCCTGATACTGGCCATCGCCATCGTTGCGGTGCTTGGCTCGGGTTTGATCAACGTACTGCTGGCCATCTCTATCGTGGCCATCCCGGTCTACGCCCGTATTGTGCGCGCCAGCGTTTTGCAGGTCAAGGAGCAGGATTTTGTCTCCGCCTCGCGCGCGTTGGGGGCTTCGCCGTTTGGGCTGCTGATTAACCATGTGATGCCGAATACGCTGACGCCTATCATCGTGCAGGGCTCCCTCGGGATTGCTTCTGCCATTCTCGATTCTGCCGCCCTTTCCTTCCTTGGACTTGGCGCCCCTCCGCCCACACCCGAATGGGGTTTAATGCTTGGCGAAGAACGCAACAGTGTCTTTAATGCGCCGCATCTTGTCTTTATACCAGGCATTGCCATTATGCTTACTGTACTAGCTTTTAACCTGATTGGCGATGGCCTGCGCGATGTTTTGGATCCACGCCTGGTGCATGGTGGCTAACCGCGGCGAATTGGGAATAAATCAAAACGAGAATCGTTATTATTCGGTTACGATGTTATAAAGGATGAAAGGGGGCGCGGGACAGTATTATTTGGAACAATGCTGCGGTTATATACCTTGAGGGGGTTCTTGTGTTTCGGATACAGCCTAATGTAAAAAAGATACTGTATAATCAGCCAGCATCCATTGTGCGGATGCTGGAAAGGGTGAAAGAACAGGTTATATTTTTATAACCTTTTTTTATCTATCCACCTCAACTCTCTCTGGAGGAGAACCTATGAAACGAAGTATCTATGTACTGCTGTCCATGCTCATTCTCGCGAGCATGCTGTTGGCTGCTTGCGGTACGCCGGCCACAGCAGCGCCAACCGCTGTACCCGCTGCGCCTGCAGCGACCGATGTCCCGGCGGCGACTGCTGTCCCCGCAGCCACCGATGTCCCCGCTCCTGCTTTTGTGGGCGAGAAACTCGTAGCTCCGAATTGTGATTACGGTGGCAATTTCAAGGCGCTCGAAGCCGTGGATGAGCTGACCGTCAAGTTCAGCTTCTGCAAACCCGTCCCGGATTTTCTAGCCAAGATCACTTTGGAAGCCTTCAATATTTTAGATGAAAATTATCTAAAAGAAATCGGTGGCGATGCTACCAAGCTGAACGATAATCCGGTCGGTACCGGCCCCTATATCCTCAAGGAATGGGTCCGTGGCGATCATTTGACCTTCGTTCCCAACCCAACCTACTTCGGTGAGAAACCCGCTAACGCCACTTTCATCCTGAAGTGGAACAAGGAAGCTGCTGCTCGCTTGTTAGATCTGCAGGCTGGCAATGTCAGCGGTATTGCTGAAGTCAACGTAGATGATATTGCATCCATCCAGGCTGATCCGAATCTGAAGCTGTATGCACGCAATGGTCACAACTTCCTGTATATGGGTATCAATAACACCCACCCGCCGTTTGATAATGAAAAGGTGCGCCAGGCTTTTGCCATGGCGGTCAATAAGCAGAAGATTGTGGATGACTTCTATGCTCCTGGTTCTGTGGCTGCCACCCAATTTGTGCAGGCGGGCGTGACCCCTGGTTACACCGAAGGCTACAAGGGCACTGCCTATGATGCGGCCATGGCCAAGCAGATGTTGACGGATGCCAAGTTTGACTTCACCAAGACCTATGTGCTGCACTATGGTGATCGCACTCGTCCGTACTTCCCCGCTCCCTCCAAGATTGCCCAGGCTGTTCAGGCTCAGTTCGCTGAAATCGGTGTTAAGCTTGATATCGCCATGGAAGATTGGGCTGCTTACGGGCCAAAAGTGTCTGCTGGCGAGTACGATCTGTTTTTCCTGGGTTGGGGCGAAGATTATCCGGATGCGACCAACTGGTATGATGTTTTCCTGCTCGGTTCCCAGAAGAATTTCGGCAATCCCCATGCGGATATAGTCGCATTGGTCAAACAAGCCGCCCAACTGGGCGATCAGGCCGCACGCCAGAAGTTGTATGATCAAGTTAACGCGCTTTACGATCAGCATGTCCCGATGGTCGTGATTGCGCATGGCAATACCAACCTGGCCTTCCTTGCTTCTGTTGGTAATGTCGCCATTGGCCCATACAACGAAAATTTCCCGCAGATGACTACTGCCGATGGCACCGTGATCTTCTCGCAGGATGGCGAACCCATTTCGTTGATGTGTAATGACGAAGGCGACGGGAACTCCTTCCGTGCCTGCACGCAGCTCTTCAGCAAGCTGTATAAGTTCGGTTGGGGCTCTGCCACTCCGGAACCTGACCTGGCTGAAAAATGTGTTGCCAATGCCGACGCTACCGAATGGACCTGCACCCTCAGAAAGGGCGTAGTCTTCTCCAACGGCGCGGCCCTGGACGCCAACGATGTCGTCGCCACAATGAGCGCCGGTTTCGACTATAGCAACCCGCTGCGCAAGGGCAATTCCGGCAACTACAACTATTTCAAGGATTTGTTTGGGCCGAAAGTTCTCAACCAGCCCGCTCAGTAATTTAACAATTCTCCAAAATGAATGGGGCAAGGATACCCTTGCCCCATTTATTTAATCTTTTCTTGGAGTTCCGGATGATACAATTTTTAATCCGTAGGTTCTTTCTGGTCTTGCCGGTTATGGCGGGTATTTTGCTGGTGACTTTTGTGATCACGCGCCTGGTGCCGGGCGACCCATGTTATGTCATGCTTGGTGAAAAGGCTACTAAAGCCACGTGCGACGACTTCAAGGTGCGTTTTGGCCTGGACAAAAGCATTCCAGAGCAATTTGTGCGTTATGCTATTAATATTGCGAAGGGCGATTTTGGCGAAGCGATCAAGGATCGCCGTCCGATCGTGACCATCATTAGCGAACGCCTGCCCATGACAATTGAGCTGACCGTCCTGTCCATTTTGTTTTCTTCGACCATTGGAATATTATTAGGTGTTATTTCTGCGCTTAATCGCAATAGCATTATTGATACGTTGACCATGTTGGGCGCAAACATAGGTGTCAGTATGCCGATCTTCTGGTTGGGGCTGCTGCTGGCGTATTTTTTTGCAATCACGTTGAAGGGCACGCCTTTTCAATTGCCGCCCAGTGGGCGCTTGTCGGCGGGCATATCCATGGTGCCGCTGATCAAGACCTGGGGCATGCAGGATGTAACTGGCGTTAAACTCTTCTTTATTTCTCTAATTTCGAATTCAGCTATTTTAAACGGTTTGTTGACGGGTAATTACGCCCTGACCTTTGATGCGCTCAAACATCTTCTTTTGCCTTCCCTGGCGGTTGGTACTGTTTCTCTGGCTGTGATTGCGCGAATGACCCGCTCGGCTTTGTTGGATGTGCTCGGGCAGGATTACATCCGTACTGCCCGCGCGAAGGGGTTGGGATACGCCCTGGTAATCCGCAAACATGCGCTGCGTAACGCTCTGATCCCGATTGTGACCATCATCGGCATTCAGACTGGTGGCTTGCTTTCCGGCGCAGTATTGACCGAGACAATTTTCTCGCTGCCCGGGGTTGGCTCCCGCATGGTCGAGGCTATTTTGGGACGCGATTACCCGGTAGTGCAAGGCTTTTCGGTGGTGATCGCACTGATTTTTGCTTTTTCAAATCTGATCGTGGATGCTTCGTATGCCTACCTCGATCCACGCGTCAGGGTGAAATAATATGAGCGAAAACGCAGTTTCAGTTTTATCCGCGGATGCCATGCCTGAGCGCGATAATCCCTATGTAATCATGCTGCGGCGGCTTTTTCAGCATAACTCGGCCCGGTTGGGGATGGTCTTGCTGTTGATTCTGATCATTTGCGCGGTTTTTGCCGAACAGATTGCGCCTTTTGATCCGATCGTGCCCCTAAAAGACGTTCGACGCCGTGATCCACCCTGTATTCACCTGCTGGGCTGCCCGGCGGCTAAGTCCGAGCATTTGATGGGGATTGACGGTAACAGCCGTGACATGTTCTCACGCATCATTTTTGGCGCACGACTGTCGCTGCAGGTTGGCGTTTCCACCGTCAGTTTTGCCATCGTGATCGGCGGGCTGTTGGGCGCCATCGCCGGGTTTATGGGCGGCTGGGTGGATGACGTTATCATGCGTTCTCTGGATGTTTTGATGGCATTCCCGGGTCTGCTGTTAGCAATTGCGATTGTGGCGGTGTTGGGTCCGGGGTTGATCAATGCCTTGTTGGCGATCGCCATTATCGAGATCCCTATATTCGCGCGCGTGGTGCGCGCCAGTGTACTCTCGGTGAAAGAACTGGAATACGTCGTGGCGTCCAGGGCCCAGGGCGCGTCTGAAATGCGGGTATTATTTACGCGTATTCTGCCGAATGCCTTGACACCCCTGATCGTGCAGGGCACGTTAGGGATTGCCTCGGCCATTTTAAGTGCCGCCGCCCTCAGTTTTCTGGGACTTGGCGCTGAATTCCCCACCCCGGAATGGGGTTTGATGCTGGGTGAAGAGCGTAACAGTGTATTCAATGCGCCCTTCCTGGTCTTCTTTCCCGGTTTTGCGATTATGATGACGGTGCTTTCTTTCAACTTGATTGGCGATGGCCTGCGCGATGTTTTGGATCCACGGCTGGTGCATGGTGGCTAATCGCGGCGAATTGGGAATAAGCTAACCAACGGTTTGCCAATCAACACCCTGGCTGATATCCCCTGGCAGCCAGGGTGATAAATTAAAACGAGAATCGAAATTGTTCGGTTACAAGGTTGCGAAGGATGAAAGGGGGCGCGGGACAGTATTATTTGGAACAATGCTGCGGTTATATACCTTGAGGGTGCTCTTGTTTTTTGGAAAATAGGTATTTTCTATTGTAGTTTATTGTATAATAGATAAATATCGTTTTCGGTGAGACGATATGAGATGAAGTGAGGAGAGCGTTTTAACTCACTTCACTTTTTTTTCACCGGACGCCCCCCAAATCTCTCAGGAGGAGAACCAATGAAACGAAGTGTTTATGTACTCTTGTCCATGCTTATTCTTGCGAGTATGCTGTTGGCTGCTTGTGGTGGTGCTGCTGCTCCCGCTGCCAAAATCGGTAAGGGCCCGATACCCTTCCCTGAAGGAGGGAAGTCCGTCACTGGCGGTTGGTCTCAGGAACCCGACAACATTGTTCCTTACTATACCGTCATGTCGTATGCGGTCTGGATTTCGCAGTTAACCCTGGTAGGGTTGGGCGAATGGGATGATAAGGGTAACTTTGTTGCTGAATTGGCCGCCGAAGTTCCCACCGCTGAAAATGGCGGCGTTTCTGCGGATGGTAAAACCATCACCTGGAAACTCAAACCCGGTCTGCTTTGGTCGGATGGGGAAGCCCTTACTTCTGCTGATGTCAAGTTCACCTGGGAGCAAAATGTGAACCCGGCCAATGCCTCGGTGCAGAAGACAGGTTATGACAAAATTTCCAGCATCGAGACCCCGGATGCTTCCACCGTTGTCATCAAGTTCTCCGAACTGTACCCCCCGTGGCAGACTCTCTTTACGCAAGGTCCAAACAATTCTGGCGCAATTCTGCCGGAGCATATTCTTAAAGGGAAAACTGGCCTGGAGAAGGATCCCTTCATCCACTGGCCGACTGTGGCATCGGGCCCGTTTGTTATCAGTGAGTGGGTGGCTGGCGATCACATGACCCTGCTCCCCAACCCGAACTTCTATTCGGGGCGTGCCAAGCTGGATCGTATCAACATTAAATTTGTACCGAATCCAGAAACTGCTCTGGCTGCCCTGCAGACCGGTGATATCGATTGGTATCCTGATTTCTCTGAATCCGATATTTCCACCCTGGCGCAGCTTGAGAAAGATGGCAAACTCGTCAGCCAGGTAGTGCCAGGTTCCGATTTTGAGCACTACTTCTTCAATATGGGCCTCAAAGATGGTGTCAAGGATGCCAGCGGGGCTGTAATTCCCAACAGCCAGAGTGATGTGAATGGTTTCTGCCCTTTCAAAGATGTAAACGTGCGCAAGGCCATTATCCTGGGAATTGACCGCAAGACGGTTGTTGACACCTTGCTGGAGGGCAAGACCACCGTACCGGCCAGCCAGTGGCCCAACTCATCCTGGACGAATTCCAACCTGACTGCTGAATCCTACGATGCTGAGAAGGCCAAGTCTTTGCTTGATGCTGCTGGTTACAAACCTGGCGCTGATGGCATCCGCGTTGGTCAATGCGATGGCCAGGATACCAAGCTGTCCATTAATTTTGAAACAACCGACAAACAGATCCGTGTGGATATCGCCCTGGCGGTCCAGTCTGACCTGAAGAAGATTGGTGTGGAATTCAAACCCTTCCATATGCCCTCGGGCACTTTCTTTGCCACTTATGCTGATGGTGGTGATATGCCTCATGGCAAGTATGACATGGCTGGTTACACCACCGGTTACTACCCGGATCCATACCCGTCCGGTGGCGATTGGCTTTGTAACATCCCCAACGCGGCCAATCCAGGCGGATCCAATAACTACCATTACTGCAGCCCGGATTTGGAAGCCTTGTTCGCAATGGTCAATGCTACGGCTGACCCGGCCGCGCGCAAAGTGGCCCTGGATGCCGTGCAGAAGTATCTTTATGACAACTCGCTTGTTGTTATGATGTATGCTCGTGCCAATGTATACGGTTTTACCCCGCGCTTTGTCCCCGGTTTATACGGTTTTACCAGCAATCTGAATTGGAATGCTGAAGTTTGGAACGTTAAGTAAGATCTGATTTATTTTGGGAGGCAGAATTTCTTCTGCCTCCCAACCTATTTAATCGTAACTTGTAAATACTTACCTGAAAAGATTATTTCGCAGGAGGTGAATCGTGTGGACATATCTGGCCAGAAGGATTGTTCAAGCAATTATCACGTTGTTAATCATTACAATGGTTTGTTTCACGCTCACCCGACTTTCTGCAGACCCAATGTCGCAATATGCCAACAAACAGGGCCTCAGCCAGGCAGACAAGGACCGTATTCGTCTGCAATTAGGGCTGGATAAACCCTTGCCGGTCCAGTATTTTAGCTGGCTGGGCCTGGCGCTACAAGGTGAATTGGGCAATTCATTTTTCTCGCGCCAGCCGGTGCTGACTCTTATCAACCAGCGCTTGCCGATGACCTTGATTTTGATGATTACTGCCCAGTTCTTTACAATTATTGTCTCACTTGTGTTGGGAATTGTCTCTGCCGTCAAACAGTATTCGTTTATCGATAACCTGATCACTTCTTTTGGCTTTATTGGTTATTCCATGCCGATTTTCTTTGTTGCATTGGGATTGATGCTGATCTTTGCCGTCCAATTTAAAGCCTGGGGTTGGCCGTATCTCCCCACTGGCGCAGATATTTGGGATCCAAAGAATCCTTTGGAATTGATAAAACACTTAATTTTGCCGGTCTCCTGCCTGATTATTATCCAGACTGCCGGTTATGCTCGTTTTATTCGTTCAAGCGTTTTGGAAGTGCTTGGGCTGGATTACATCCGAACTGCGCGCGCGAAGGGGTTGACCGAGCGGGCAGTGCTTTACAAACATGCCTTGCGCAATGCTGCTTTGCCGTTTATCACGATTGTGGGGTTGGATATTCCCTACTTGTTGGGCGGCGCACTTGTGACTGAATCTGTGTATGCCTGGCCTGGGATGGGTCGTCTTTTCTGGGAATATGCCCAACGCGGTGATTTTCCAGTGGTCAATGGTATTCTTTTATTGACCGGCCTGGCAGTGGTTGCATTTACCATTTTGACTGATTTTGCTTATACTTTTGTCGATCCGCGTATTCGCTTTGATTAGCAGGAGCTGACATGTCTGAACCAAATCCAACCCCTGCAATTCCTCCAATACATGCCGAATTATCTTTTATTCCGCTTACCCCATCCCAATTGGTATGGAGACGATTCCGCAAACACCGCATGGCCCTGATCGGTGCCATCGGTATTGTATTATTGATGCTTTTTATTTTGATTGGTTCGATCGTGATACCGGAGGCCAAGGCCAACGAAGTCGATTTGAAGGCCCGTTTGTCGAGCCCGACCGCTGCCCATATCCTGGGTACCGATAGCACTGGTCGCGATTCTTTCAATCGTATTATCTATGGGGGTCAGATTTCGATCCTGGTAGGTGTATTGGCAGTCATCATTTCGGTTTCACTCGGTACCGTGATTGGTGGGACAGCTGGCTTTTTTGGTGGCTGGGTGGATATTGTGCTGATGCGTTTTACCGAAGCAATGCTTTCCATTCCATCTCTGTTTTTGTTGATTGTGCTCGGAAAATTCCTCGGAAAAGATGTCCAAACTATTGTGGTTTTTGGGCGATCCTTCAGCGGCAGTGTAGGTATCGTGATCATGGTGATTGGGCTAACTTCCTGGATGTACCTTGCGCGTATTGTGCGCGCCAATGTATTGTCGCTGCGAGAGATGGATTATGTTTCCGCTTCTAAATCATTGGGAGCCAGCAATATCCGTATATTTTTTACCCATCTGGTGCCCAACACGCTTGGCGCAATCATTGTTTCTTCCACGCTGGGTCTGGCAGGCGCGATTCTTTCTGAAGCCTATGTTTCCTTCCTCGGTCTGGGTGTCCAACCTCCAACCGCATCCTGGGGGAATATGCTTACCAGCGCCCAATCTTTTATTCAACGCGGCGCATGGTGGATGTGGGTCTTCCCAAGCGCTTTTATTGTGTTAACCATCCTGTGCATTAATTTGTTGGGCGATGGTTTGCGCGATGCGTTTGATCCGCGCACAAAGAGCCATATCGGTGGGTAATCAACAAAAAAAGAGACCGCTCAAAAGCGGTCTCTTTTTTTGTTCCTATTCTAATTCTCTGGCTTTGACAATATCGGCGCGTATTTGTGCCACCAGGTCATCAACGCTTGCGAATTTTTGCTCTCCGCGCAAGCGTTCAATGAATTCACGCC
>CAIMZS010000267.1 GCA_903846015.1 uncultured Anaerolineae bacterium
CTGACTTTCCTGCATTCAAAGCCGCCATTACAAAATGCCTGGATGAAACATCAACCACGCATCAGTCAGCCTTAAATTCCTTGCTATCCCTTCGTTTTCAG
The DNA here is from genome assembly GCA_903846015.1 of uncultured Anaerolineae bacterium. Taxonomy (GTDB): domain Bacteria; phylum Chloroflexota; class Anaerolineae; order Anaerolineales; family Villigracilaceae; genus UBA5195. The sequence goes on from CAIMZS010000267.1 coordinate 102, forward strand.
CTCTTTCAAAAAGCGCAATTAGTGACCGTGTAAGGTATAAATCAGGGCCTCGCCCACCTGGTCGCCGATGGTCAGCACCGGGTTGAAGGAGGTCATCGGATCTTGGAAAATTAGCCCGATTTTAGCGCCGCGCACCTTTTGAATTTGGCCGAAATTCATTTTGAGCAAGTCTAACCCTTGAAAAAGAGCCATGCCCGAGTCCACCTGTGCTGCGGGGGGCAGTAGCTGCAGCAGGCTGAGCATGGTGACGCTTTTTCCGCAGCCGCTTTCACCTACCACGCCTAAAGTCTCGCCGCGATTGACGTGGAAAGAAACGCCGTTGACAGCATGGAGCAGGCTGCCGCGTGAGCGGAAGCGGGTTTTCAAATCTTTGACGTCCAGTAAGATTTCACCCATAAGTTAGCCCTTCCACTGGCGGGGATTGAGGGCATCGTTCAGGCCATCACCCAGAAAACTAAATGCGACGGTCATCAATCCCAGAACAACTGCCGGGGCAGCAAGCATGTGCGGTGCGGTGGTCCACATGCGCAAACCTTCGTTAATCATGTTACCCCAACTGGGGATGGGTGGATTAATACCAATTCCCAGGAAACTGAAGGCGGATTCGGTCAACATGGCAGAACCCATCCCGGCGCTCATCTGAACGATGACAGGGCCAATCGCATTGGGGATGATGTATTTTGTCACAATGGTGAAAGTGGGCAATCCCAACGCGCGAGCGGCTAAGACATAATTGTAATTTCGTACAGCCATGACCTGTGAGCGCAAAACGCGGGCATAGGGACACCAAGCCACCAGAACAATCACTATCACGACCAGTGCCAGGTCAAGCAGGCTGGACTGGCGGAAGGCCGGGTTCAGGGTGGAGAGATACATTTTCTCCATCCAGCGGGAAACCGGTGGGCGCAACGAAACGGCCAGCACTACGCCCAGCACGAGGTTGGGGAAGGCCATATTCAAATCGGTAAACCACATCAGGAAAAAATCCACTTTTCCACCCACATAACCTGAAATACTGCCGACAATGATGCCAATCGCCGAACTGAGCACCACCACCAACAGGCTAACCAGGGCGGCAGTCCGGGCGCCATAAATCACACGGCTGAGCACATCGCGGCCCAGGTAATCAGTTCCGAGCCAGTGCGCTGCCGAAGGCGGCAGGCTGCGGCTCGATAGGTCTTGTTTTAGGAAATCATAAGGAGTCAGGTAGGGGCCAAAGATAGCAAAGAAAAACAGGATTAAGACAACTGCGATACTGAGGACAGCCATCTTGTTCTTCAGCAGGCGGTCAAAGGAATCGCGCCAGATGCCAATGGCTTTTTCATCCGTGGTGGCGTCATCGTCAGTTAATTTCTTGATGGTTGAGGCTGGAGCCATGTTACACATCTCCTCGCTGCGCTTGCTTCAGGCGGGGATCTAACAACGGGTAAGAAATGTCCACCAGCAGGTTTGTCAGCGTGACCAGTGCCAGAACAACCAGTACACAGCCCAGAAGCAAGGAGTAGTCATTATTCAAGATGCCGTCCCGGATAAGGCGGCCAATGCCAGGAATGCCAAAGACGATTTCCAGCAACAGCGACCCGGCCAGCAAGTTAGTCATCACCACACCCATCTGGGTGACAACGGGGGTCAGTACCGGGCGCAGGGCATGCTTCGTGATCGTCACCCATTCCGGCAGGCCCTTGGCGCGGGCGGTACGAATATAATCTTCTGAGAGCACGTCCAGGACTGCGCTGCGGGCTTGGCGAATGACCAACGCCATAGGGCGAATGGCCGCCACTGTGAGAGGAATAATTGCATTGACAGTGAACACACCTGTCCAGCCATGGGGTACTGGCAGGATTGGGAATTGAAGGCACAGCAGCACCATTAACAATGGTGCAATGACAAAAGTCGGGATGCCCCAGAAAAACAAGGCGCCCCCTAAAATCAGATTATCGGGCCAATGGTTTTGATTGAGGGCCGCAATCACCCCCAGAGGAATCCCTACCAGGGCAATAATCGCTGTCGCAGCCAATGCGATTGATAAAGTGATCGGAAAAGCGGCGCTGATTGATTCCATCACCGGTCTTCCATCCGACAAGGACAGACCTAGATCACCTTGAGCTGCCTTCCAAACGTAATCGCCAAACTGAACCAGAAAGGGGCGGTTCAATCCCAATTTATCCTTAAGAGCTTCATAACGCGGATTGCCCGGCTGGAAAAGATCGGTGGCCTCGCGCGAGAACATGATCTGGATGGGATCGCCACCGCCGTAAAACATCAGCGCATACACGATCAAAAGCAATAAAATCACTCCTGGAAGCCAGCGAAGCAATCTAAGCAGGATAAATCGAATCATATTCCTCTCCAACTTCCTGGTTGAATCGGCAAGGAACAGCACTGTTCCTTGCCGATTCGAAACACAAAGAATTGTTTACCGCTGATTACTGCGGTCGCTTAGTAAGGTCGAGATCCAAATTCCAGGGGTCAATAATCTGCCAGTCATAGTTCTTGGCGAAATTCAGGATCCACGGCATTGCATGCATCATCGGGCCTTCGGCAACCCACGGGATATACATGTATTCAGCCATGACCAGCTTTTCCGATTCCAATGCTTTCAGATTGCGATTGGGGTCGGTGGGATCCAGCATCAGGGCATCATCGATCAAACGGTCTACTTCCGGGTTATTATATTTGCCCATCTTGCTTTGAGCATTTCCAGACCCGGAATGGACCGAGTTCTTTAGCATTGTCGGGGCATCGGCAAAACGGGTCCCCACATCATCGCGGAAAACCTGGACCTTACCCTGGTCAGCCACTGAGAGTTTGTCCATTGCTGGAACAAATTCGGTTTCCTGGATTCCTAACACCTGGCGCCACTGCTCTACCAGAATCTGGGCAGCCAGTTCAGCCTGGGGGTTGCTGGTGCCAGCCACATAAATCTTGGGCATGGCATCCTTATATTTGCACTGGGCAAAGGCTGCCTTGGCGCCATCCGAATTATTCATTGGCGGCTGATTGGTTTCCTTGTCTCCCAGGATTGGTTTAAGCAGAGTGGTGCCGGCTACGCCCGGGCCGTGCGGATGAGAGGCCTTGAACATTTCATCTGCATTGGCTGCCATAACTAACGCTGTTCGACAGTTGATATCGTCCATTGGCGGGACACTGCCATTGATCCAAAAGACTTGGATTACGAAATCAGGCGACTCGTTCGTGCCGACATATTCTGGGCCGAATTGATCGAAAGTGGTTGGCAAATCATTGCTGAAGTTGATGTCACCCTGGCCTTTCTGCATCATCAAAGCAGCGGTAGCACCATCTTCGACTGCGACAATCTTGATGCGATCAAGCTTCGGCTTAGGTCCCCACCAGTTAGGGTTAGGGACATATTCCACACTGCCCGTGTTGATGTCCATGGCCACCGGCATGTATGGGCCGGAAACGGCCGGTTTATTATCCGTGTGCCACCAATCGGCGACTTCCTGTCCATCCGCGCCGCGCGCCTGGGAGATCTTCACCGGGCCAATCAGGTTTGTGGCGATGCGCTTGAAAAAGACTGGATCGGGAGCCTTCAAAGTAACCTCAACGGTCGAAGAGTCCTTGGCGACGACACCGGGAAGGGTGGTGGCATTGCCAGCGACCGCTTCATCATATCCGACAATTCCGGAAAGGAACAGCGAAACACGCTGGTGCTTGGTCAGTGGTTGGGTACTGAGCTCCCAGGTTCCCTTTACATCTTCAGCAGTGATTGGGCTGCCATCTGAAAAGACTGCTTTGGGGTCAATCTTGAAGGTCCAGATCTTGAAATCGGGGCTGAACGACCAGGAAGCAAAGACAGCAGGGTTGAAGTTCCCGACCCGGTCAGCCTGGATGGTAGGCGCCCACCATATGGAAAGGAAGCGGACAGCTGTGCCTCCGCCTCGCAACGGCGAAAGATCCTTATTCACCGTCGGACTGATAATCGTCAGGACTTTTTCTGACGCAGCAGGGGCAGCGGGTGGTTCTGGTTGAGCCTCGGTGGCGACTGGAACGTTGGTGGGGGGGGCCGCAGGGGCAGCGGTCGGGCTGCCACAAGCGCTTAGGACAAATACAGCGATCATCAATACGGTTAGTGCAGAACAGATGCGTTTCATAACTTATCTCCTTTATTGCTTTGAGGAAGGGCTGTTCGACCTGCTTTGAATGTCAGACCGGATATTTTTTCTGATGATGTGCTCCTCTCCTTTCCTGCC
>CAIMZS010000268.1 GCA_903846015.1 uncultured Anaerolineae bacterium
AGATCATCATCCGCACCAACTACACCAACCTGCCCACCCGCACCATCACGCTGACCCTGGATGACATGCTCAAGACCGAGTCGCTCAAAGTGCTGCGGGCAGTTTTCTTTAACCCCGATGAGCTCAAGCCGCAGATCACCGTTGCCGGCGTGACAGAGGAAGCAGCCAGGCAGTTCTCAAAGCTGGCCGGCAACCTGCGCAAGTACGGCGAAGAACCGCAGCAGATCGCCCACTTCCTGATCCGCTTAATCTTCTGCCTGTTTGCCGAAGATGTCAGCCTGCTGCCTGATAAGCTCTTCCCGCGCATGTTGACCCAAAGCAAGCACCACGCCAACGTTTTTGCCGGGATGCTGCGCCAGCTATTCCAGGCCATGCGCGACGGCGGTTCCTTTGGCGCGGATGCCATCCTGCACTTCAATGGCGGCCTGTTTGACAACGACCTGGTGCTGGAGCTGGATGGTGACGCGATGGATACCATTGCTGGCATCGATGCGCTGGACTGGGGCGCGATCGAGCCTTCCATCTTTGGCACGCTCTTTGAGCGCGGGCTGGACCCGACCAAGCGCAGCGAGCTGGGCGCGCACTACACCGGCAAGGATGATATTGTGCTGGTGGTTGAGCCGGTGCTAATGGCGCCGCTGCGCCGCCAATGGCAGGCCTTGCAAACCGAATGCAGCGAACTGGCTGCCCAGGCTCAGGGCCTGCCCGAGAAAAAGCGCGCCCAGGAGATTGGCAAGCTTGGCGGGAAACTGCGCGATTTCGCCGATTTTCTGGCAACCATTAGAGTCCTCGATCCCGCCTGCGGCAGTGGGAATTTTTTGTATGTTGCCCTGCAGTTGCTGCTGGATTTGCAGCACGAAGTCATTAACTTCTCGGACGCGCTCGGCGCGGGGCGCTTCTTTATCAGCGTCTCACCGGCGCAGTTATTCGGGATCGAGAAGAACGAATATGCGCACGAACTGGCCCAGGTGACGATCTGGATTGGTTACATCCAGTGGATGCTCAAAAATGGTTACGGGTTGCCGTCAGAACCCATCCTGAAGAAGATGGACAACATCTTGAACATGGACGCCATTCTGGCCTTCGATGCGGACGACAAAGCGGTTGAGCCAGAATGGCCAGAAGCGGATGTGATTGTTGGCAACCCGCCGTTTTTGGGCGACAAGAAGATGCGAGCCGAACTCGGTGATAAGTATGTTGGAGCATTGCGCGAACTTTACGGAACTCGTATTCCTGGGCAGAGTGATCTGGTATGTTATTGGTTTGAGAAAGCACGGGCAATGGTTGAGTTAGAAAAAGTAAAACGCGCTGGTTTGTTGGCAACAAACTCAATCCGTGGCGGAGCAAACCGCACAGTTTTAGATAGAATAAAAAAAACAGGGAATATTTTTTGGGCACAATCTGACCGGGATTGGGTTTTAGATGGTGCTGCTGTTCGTGTTTCGATGATTGGCTTTGATGATGGGCATGAAAAAGTTATTACTCTTGATAATCGAGAAGTAGCGAAGATCAACCCTGATCTAACCGCCCTTACCAACTTGCCATCTGCAAAAACTCTTATAGAAAATCTTAATCTAGCTTTCATCGGTATACAAAAAGGCGGAAAGTTCGACATTAGAGAAAAACAAGCATTAGTAATGTTGGCGCTTAGAGAAAACCCCAATGGGAAGCCAAATTCTGATGTAGTAAAGCCTTGGATTAATGGATTGGATATAACAAGAGGTCCTCAAGGCATGTGGATTATTGATTTTGGAACAAACATGCCGTTAGAACAAGCATGCCAGTATAGTACACCTTTCGAATATATAAAAAAGCACGTAAAAGATATCAGGGAAGGAACAAATTCAGAAGAAAGAACAACGGAGCGATGGTGGCTTCACCAAAGACCTCGCCCTGAAATGCGCAATGCATTACAAAACCTGCATAGATATATCGCTACAGCAAGGGTTGCAAAATACAGGTTATTTTCTTGGTCACACCCAGATGTTGTACCGGATAGCCAGGTTGTAGTAATTGCACGTTCTGATGATTATTTTCTGGGAATATTACATTCCAGATTGCATGAAATTTGGTCGCTCAAACTCGGCACTGCGCTTGAAGACCGCCCACGTTACACACCAACAACTACTTTTGAAACCTTCCCGTTCCCCTGGGCTCCCGGCAGCGAGCCGCTCGACGACCCGCGCGTACAGGCCATTGCCGCCGTTGCCAAAGAACTGGTGGAAATGCGTGACAACTGGCTCAACGCCACCGGCCTCGCTGAGGCGGATCGCAAAAAGCGCACACTGACCAATCTGTACAACGCCCGACCCACCTGGCTCGACCTGGCCCATAAGAAGCTGGATGCCGCCGTTTTTGATGCCTACGGTTGGCCGCATGATCTGAGCGACGAACAAATCCTTGAAAGGCTGCTGGCGCTCAATTTGCAGCGCGCGGGGAAAGCGGCATCCTGAAGTGCGAAACTGGGTTTCATCTGACGAAAGCTGATCTGCAAGACCTGCGATATATTGCAAGATTCAAGAAAAACTGATGGTTTGGCAAGCATATATCATTCGATCCAACATATCCACACCGGCTTGCACCCTTACATCCGCAGCTTGCGATCACCAATAGCGATTTTGGCGATCTGCTGTTACTACACCACTGCCAGTAGATATTTACTGCAGCTCGCAGAAATGGGTATTTTAAGAGAAGCCGTGGTTGGTAAATATCATCTATTTGCCAATCATCAACTTCTCAGCATCTTGAGCAAATAAGCGTCAATGAAATCAGAATCCAACTATGCC
>CAIMZS010000269.1 GCA_903846015.1 uncultured Anaerolineae bacterium
CGCCCGCTTTTCGTCTTTAATGCAAATAAGCGCACCGAATTGGCGCGCTTTCATATTCAATAGCATATTCACAGGCTGCGTGAATGGTGTTCGTACCGGTTCCGCCGGTCCATGTTATTCCACGATGAACGGCTGTTCCAAAATCCACCCCAATACTTTTTCGAGCGAGAGAGCCTGCCCACTGGCCCAGGCAGCCGCATCGGATTGCGCCCGCGCCTCGGCCAGCGTATCCTTTATAAAATCACTGTGGTCCCAATTAAATAACCGGTGCTTAAAATCCGCTAACATGGCATCGGCTGCGCCAAACAATACCGCGGCCCGTTCGTGTTGGTCCAAATCACGAACCACAATGGCCAGACGCAGCAAAGACCAGGCGAAGCCCCACCTGTCGTTTAAATTTCCACACAAGCGCAAACTCTCAACCAGGTATTCAACCGACAGGTTCTTCTCCCCACTTTCATAGGCCAGCCTGCCCAGGTTTTGAAGAGCCAATGCGCAGCCGTCATGTTCGCCTATTTCTCTGAACAGTCGCAAGCTTTCTGAATACAGGCTCACAGCCTGGTTAAAATCGCGCCGCAATACCGCCAAACGCCCGAGACGGTCGATGGCGTGCGCCTTGCCGCGCTTATGATTGAGCACTTTGAATAGATCACGAGCATCTGAAAAGAACTGCAATGCGCGATCGGTCTCGCCTCTTTGCAGGCTGACATCACCCAGATTGATCAAAACCCACGCGCTGTGCCAGTTGTCACCCAGTGCGCGGAATAACTGCAAGCTCGATTCGAAAACCGGTACAGCCTGTTCTTGCTGGCCCGAGAGGTTCAGTGTCTGGCCCAGATGGTTGAGCACCCAGGCTTCCCCCATCTGATCATCCAACTCTCGAAACAGGCGCAGACTTTCCTGGAGGTAAACACTGGCGGCTGGCTGATCTCCCTGAACTGAGATCAACAGACCGGCGCCATTGAGTACCTGCGCGCGCACGCCGACAAGCAGCGATGGGATTGTGCCCGAGCGCTGCAGGATGTCAGTCAGCCATGCCCGTCCCTCACTCAGGTAACCACGCGAAAGCCAGTACTCCCATAACACAGCGGCCATCCGCAGAGCCATTTCGATATCCGAGGCGCAGCTCCAGGTCAAAGCTGCCCGGATATTGTCATAATCCGCATCCAGACATTTTAAGGCGAATTCCTGTTCCGCCCCGCGCAGCTTCGGATCCAGCGTATCAACCAAGCGCATAAAATAGGTTGCGTGTTGCTGGCGCATCAGTTCCAGTTCATTGCGGGTGATCAGGCATTCAAACGCATACTCACGCAATATTTCCAGCATGAAAAAACGTGGTTCGCCATCCAACCCTTCCACCTGTCGCAACAAGCTCTGATCCACCAGAGCAACCGCCGAGTCCAGGGCCGAAATAGGAGGGGCGGAGCGAAAGCGGGGCTGGGTTTCGGCTTTTAGCCTGTCGCATACATCTTCAATGGCATCCAGAGTGCAACCACCGGCAAAGACGCCCAAGCGCCTGAATAAGGTCTGCTCGTACTCACTGAGCAGGTTGTAACTCCATTCGATGGTTTGGCGAATGGTCTGTTGGCGCGCTGGCAAATCCTGAACACCGCCGGTCAACAACACAAGCGCGCCGCCCAAAGCGCCTGTCAGGCGCGCCAGAATGGCCTGCGGCGAAAGCACCTTGCAGCGCGCCGCAGCCAGCATGATCGCCAGGGGCAGCCCATCCAATCGGGCGCAAATTTCAGCCACGCTGTGCGCGTTCTCGGCTGTGAGTGCAAAACCGGCGCGCACAGCCTGGGCGCGCTCAACAAAAAGCTGCACGGCCGGAGAACGCGCCAGGCTGGCCGGATCGGCCGCCTGGTTCAGATCAGGCACATCCAATGGTGGCAGCACAAATTCATGTTCACCGCTCAGGCGCAACACAGCCCGACTGGTGACCAGTATTTTGAGGTAAACCGTAAACGTCAAGAGCTCAGCGATGGTTTTTGTGGCTGGCAACGCCTGCTCGAAATTATCGAGGATCAGCAAGGTGGCTTTTTCATGCAAATAAGCCACCAGCAACTGGTCGTCACCCTGGTCGCCCATTGATTTGAGCCCCAAAGCCTGGACGATACTGGAGAGCACGAGCGCCGGGTCGCGGACTGGAGCCAGTGAAACGAAGTAAACCCCATCGACAAACTTATCGTTTAGCTCCTC
>CAIMZS010000270.1 GCA_903846015.1 uncultured Anaerolineae bacterium
TAAAGTGACAGGATCAGTTTATGGATAGATTTTGGACTATACAGCTCAATCAAAAATTATATTTTATTTATTATCGGCAGAGCAACTATAAACTTTAGGATTGTACTGCGTGGAGTCCTGTCTGGGGACGGTTTAAAGGTGATGATTTAAGCACTTCTGGCTGAGATAAATAGTGATGCTAGCGGTCGCTCTCCTACAGGAAGCAGACGACAGTAATTAAACCTGCGGGACATACGCCTCCACACAAAACAAATCCCCCCGGCTTTTCCAATAAGCCGGGGGGATTTGTTTTGCTCAAAATGGCAGCTGGTTGTTATCAGGAATTGAAACCTTAACAAGACCATAACAATCCAAAATCATTGTTGCGACTAAAATTTATGAAAAGTTTAATGGGCAGCAATAGCGCGAGTAAAATTCCTATTAATCGGAGCGACCCTACCGGTCTTATTCCGATAGTCCCGGTTCCAGCACGAGGCGATAGTCCCGGTTCCAGCACGAGGCGAATTTGCGTGAACCCGGGTTTCTGTCTGCCCATTTCCTGACGAATACTAAAATTTACGAAAAACTTTAATCAAGGAGAATTCCATGCAGCGAGTATTGTTTTTATGTACGGGTAATTCCGCTCGAAGCCAGATGGCGGAAGCCTTTCTGCGCAAATACGGCGGTGAGCAGTTTGAAGCCTATAGCGCTGGCCTGGAACCGAAAGGAATGAACCCGTTTACGGTACAGGTCATGCAGGAAGTGGGTATAGATGTTTCCGGGCAACAATCCAAAAATGTTGGGACATATCTGGGGAAAGTCCTGTTTCAATATCTCATCACGGTCTGCGATGATGCCGAGAAAAACTGCCCCAGCACCTGGCCCGGTATCAGCAACCGTGATCACTGGTCATTTGAGGATCCGGCAGCCTTTGAAGGCATGGCCGAAGAAAAACTCGTCAAATTCCGCCAGGTGAGAGACCAAATCGAAGTGCGTATCAAAGCTTGGATTACCAACCCGCAATAACACAAAGCCCCAACCGGGGCTTTTTGTTTAATACTTTATCAGTGAGATCCTTGCACAAAAAACAAGAAATTCTTAAACCGCGCAGGCGCAAAGTCGCCAGGCTTTTATGTGTAAAAAGACCTGCTGATTTTTTGCTTATTACCCTTGCATGCTTTATTACGCTCCCAGGATTCTGCTGAAATTATAGGTGGGGGTAGTATTTTGGCTCGATCCAGTGGGTGCGATGGGTGTTGGTATGCTCGGGAAGGTAAAGGCTTTGGCAGTGCTGTAAGCTTTCCAACTGCTGGCTACCATTGCGCGCACTTTCCAGGTGTACAGCCCGGAATCCAGGACCGTCACGGGTGTGTTGACGCAGTTGGATGTCGCGCCGCAGTCGATCGCAGCAACTGTCACGATGTAGATGGATTTCCCACCTTTGAAAAGTTGGTACTGGTACTGCGATGCCCCCACGACTTTGCTAAAACTATAGCTGGGGGTAGTATCCAGAATGGTCCCGCTTGGTGAAATGGGGGTTGGGACGCCGACAGTATAATTTTTCATGGCAGCGGCTGGCTGACTGGAAAAGAATACCCACAACAATGAACAAATCATCAGCAAGTATTTTTTCGACACATCCATTCCTCCAAGTTACGATTTTTCTAGGCAAAGATCCAATGATCAGATGTTATAAAAAATCATCAAGATTTCCCACGCGATCAGGCAATCCTGCAGAAAGAGTCGTCAAATTTGGAGTCAGGGAGTGCTTTTCAGGTCATTGCAGTTGGTACCGCAACGACAAACTTGATTTGCTTATGGATAACCAATAAGCCAAAACTTTGCTTGCCACCGATAAATGTTGTCTATTTACATCAAATATCCATAAATTCCCCTGGCAATTTCGAGGCTCACTGGTAATTAGCGTGGCAAAAAACCATTGGACGCGGACGAGCGGCCCTGGCCCTGCTAGAACGGGCACTGTCGCTAGAACGGGTACTATCGCGGAAAACGCCGATAAAACCGAATTTTTCAGGTCAATTCCGTGTTTTTTGTAATAGTCAGGTAAAGGTTGAACACATACCACTGGCTACATGTGATAACCATTTTTCGCTCATTGATGAGCAGATATGCTCGAATAATCGCTGACCAATCTGAAAATCGCAAAATTTGGGTTCAACATGGGAAATTACTTCGTTCAACAATAATTAAAAAAGGTTTTATCCGCGTCCCTCCGCGCTCGTCCGCAGCCAATTTGGTTTGTCTTTGTCCAAGCTTTCTTTGACCATTACAACTTTCTCGTTAAAGCGAGTGAACTCCCAGTCAGCGGGATTGACGGTTTCAGGCTGATAGCCCGGATCGAATTGGAGCGCTTCATCCGGAGGCCGGGTTCACCTCGCGTTTATTGGGGAGCAGCAGCCGGTGCAGCGTGATCATGATCGCTAATGCGACCAGGCTGAAGATATAGACTGCTTCAGGTTTGTAATCGTAGAGGAACCCTGCCATCAGTGGCGCCACGATCATCGCCACGGCGTTGGCAGTCTCCACCAGGCCATAAGCCAACCCCAAATCACTAACTTTGACCAGTGGGCGGGCAGCAGCCAGCGCCATCGAACGGTACAGGCGGTATCCGCCAACGAACAGGTAGCCGGAATAAAATACTGCCACATTTTGCCCACGCCACATTAAGACAGAAAAAAGTCCCACCAACGCTTGACCGACAACCATCCCGGTTGGTGCGCGCAAGCTTCCCAGAACAAACATGATCACGGCAGAGCCCACACCGGCAAGTGTCCCGGTCATTCCAATTTCCTGGAAGGATAGGTGGTGTACTTTCTGGAGATAAATCGATGTGAGCTGCTGCGGCACACTCATGGCAATAATGGAAAAGAAGATGATGATCAGCAGCCCCATAAAGCGCGGATTGGCGAGCGGGCTGACAGCGGGCTCGGCGGCTTCCTGCGTCACTGGCGGCCGGACAAAGAAGATTATCAGGGTTGCAATCAGGAAGAGCCCGGCAGAATACCGGAAGACGATGGCCAACCCGGCTGTTTGTGCGATCCAGCCCCCCAACATCGGGCCAACAATCGCGCCGACCTGCATTGAGCCGGATATAAATGTCATCGCGCGCTGCACACTCCAGCTCCCGCGGATAATAGTGATGTAACTGTTGATCGGCGCGACAATAAATGATGTCAGGCTGTAGGCAGTCAGGCCAATGATAAATAACGGCAGGTTCTGTGCGAACGCCATGATTACTGCTGCAATCACGCCCAGTACCGATCCGGCGCGGATGAGCGGGCGGGATCCAAAACGATCAGAGAGATAGCCTGCCGGAATTTGCACCAATGCCATGGTGACTCCCAGGCCGCTGAGCACTGCGCCAATCAGCACCGGGTCCGAGTCCCAGCGTTGCAGCGACAATGGGTAGAAATAAATGAATAGACCTTCCCCCAGGCCCCAGATGAACATGGAAATTGCCAAAATTGCCAGGTCGCGGGAAATGCCGAAGGGTAACTGCGCGCTGGTCTTATTCAAGAATCACCAGCTCGAGTAGAATCCCAATCAGCGGTCCGGGACACGCCCCGGAAATGATCTGATTTCCGCTTATTCGACTTTGGCTGCCGGGTATCGTGTAGATGTCGCTTTCCAACCAGAACCTGATAACACCTGGATATGTCATGAGGTTAGATTCAATGGAAGCGCGTCCGGATGATGACCAGATTTATGCTTGTGATCGACGACTTGGAAAAGGGGTGTGCGCATTTCCATTTTCACTTTCTTGCAAGAAAATTTAGTCCTTATCCTCGAGCCCCTTGGGGTAGTCCAGGTTCAGACGCATGTGTTTTGGTTAGTTCTCTGGGAATTTCCGCGAGAAAACCTTTTAGACGCCTCGTGCTGGAACCGGGACAGCAGCCCAGAGGTTTACTCCCGAGTGTTATGCATAAACCGCGGGGTGTCCATTCAGGACGCAGGATAGTCTTCGCTGGGCAGGCTAAGGATTATGGCAACTGAGATCAGGATCACAGCCATTTCTTTATCCACGCTGGCCAGGGTCTGATCGTAGAGCGCCGTGTTGCCTTCCGCAATCGCCATTTCCAAATCCTTGGCTGCTGCGCGTAAATCGTCGGCGCCGATGGTTCCAGCCACGCCTTTGAGGGTGTGGGCCAGCCGCCGGGCCAACAGGAGATCATTTTTCAGCAGGGCTGCGCGTACCGCCTGCGAGGTGTTCGCGTGTTCATCCTGGGTCATCTGCAACAGGCGCAGATACAGTTTCATGTTATTGTCCAGGCGGATTAGTGCGGCTGTCATGTCAATCCCGGGGAGAATGGCGGGGATGGACGCAGGTGCGGCTGACTCGTCGGGATCACCCTCGGTTTTCAGCGTGTTGATTTTATCGGGGCTGTGCTTTGTTTCCCCTTCTCGGGCCGGGGGGGGAGAGTCTTTGGGGAACAGGGAATAATCCATCCAGCGCAATAAAGTATTGGCGAGATGGGTCACATCGATGGGCTTCGAAACATAATCGTTCAAACCAGCTTCCAGCGCTCTCTGGCGATCCCCAGACATTGCGTGGGCTGTCATGGCGATGATGGGCAGATGGGCGGCATCGAAACGCGCATCCGGTTGGTTTCGGATCATAGCTGTGGTCTGGTAACCGTCCATGCCGGGCATTTGGATGTCCATCAGGACAGCGTTGAAATTGTACTTCTGCACCATCTCAAGCGCTTCATCGCCATTATTTGCGATCGTAATTTGAAGACCCATGTTTTTCAAAATATCCACAGCCACCAATTGGTTGATGGCGTTATCTTCCACCAGTAGAATGTGCCCGCCGCGCAGTTTTTCAAGGAAAGGAAGTTCAGCGTCAGTAGGGAGCAGCAAGGGCTGTTCCTGCCCAAACGCCTTCATGATGCTGTCAAATAGATGGCTGCGTGTGATCGGTTTGACCAGATAGCCATCCAGGTTGTCATTTTGAACCTGGTTTGCAATTTCCTCGGCGCTGAGCAGCAGGATGAGGTGGATATGCCCCAAGCGCGGGTCCTGTTTGATGCGCCGGATGGCTTCCAACCCATTCATGCCGCCGGGCATATTCCAATCCATGAAAATCAACTCATATTCAGGCGCTGGGACCAGCGGGCTGGTTGATTTCCGACCACCCTCCGGGACTATTCCGTCTGCCGCCGGGGCGGGATCCGGCAGTGTGCGCTGGGCAGGTTTCGCCAGTAAATCAAACGCGGCTTCGGCTGATTGCGTAACCGTCACCTGGAAGGAGAAGGATTCCAGCGCGCTTTTCAGCGCTTCGAGTGTGTTGAGATTATCGTCCACTACCAGGACATGGCGATGGGCCTCAGACGCAGTCGTCTGCTCTATTTTCTCTGTTCTGGTTGACGGGCAGCCCAATGTGACTGAGAATGCGAAAATGCTGCCCTGCCCAAGTTGGCTGACAACGCTGATTTCCCCTCCCATCATTTGCGCCAGGCGTTGGCTGATGGTCAAGCCCAGTCCCGAGCCTCCATAATTGCGGCTGATGGAAGAATCTGCCTGGGTGAAGGGCTGGAACAGTTGTTCCTGTTGTTCCAGCGTGATGCCGATGCCGGTGTCGCGCACGGAGAATTCAAGTGTCACTTTTTCCCCAGCGATGTTTTCATTTCGAACAAGGCTTGTTTTTACGATCACCTCTCCGGCCCTGGTAAATTTGATGGCGTTGCCCACCAGGTTCAACAAGACTTGCCCCAATCGGGATGGGTCGCCTTCCAGCAAGTGCGGAATATCGGGAGAAGTATCGAAGACCAGTTCAAGACCTTTTTCCTGGGCGTGGTAAGCCACCATGCCTGAGAGCCGGCCCAACACATCGTCCAGGTCAAATATCATTGTTTCGAGACTGAGCTTTCCCGATTCGATTTTGGAAAAATCGAGAATATCATTGATGGTTGCAAGCAAAGACTTCCCTGAAATTTGCAGGTTAGCCAGGTAGCTGCGTTGTTTTTCAGTTAACTCGGTTTGCAAGACCAGGTGCGTCATCCCGAGAATACCATTCAACGGGGTTCGGATTTCGTGGCTCATCACAGCCAGGAAATCGCTCTTGGCGCGATTGGCGGCCTCAGCCTGTTCCTTGGCAATATTGAGCGCATCCGTGCGCACCTGCACCAGATCCTCCAGATGGGCGCGGTGTTCCAGCAGCTCGGCTTCGGCTTTTTTCCGTTCAGCCAGTTCGACCTGGATATCATCATACAGACGGGCATTCTCAATCGCCACCGCTACCTGGGCCGCCAGTGTTTCCAAAACCTTGATATCATCCTGGCTGAAGGCGTTCAAGTTCGAGCTTTGAACATCCAGCACACCGACTATGTCTTTGCCAACGATTAATGGCAGGCTGAGTTCAGCCTGGGTGGGGAGCAGCTCGGGAAAGTGATTATGATATTGCGGTTCGCTGCGGACATCGTTGGCCAACAGCATCTTCCCATGTTTGCCCGTCCAACCTACCACCCCTTCGCCCAGTTTGACGCGATGATTTTCCGGGAAGATATGCGCAAAATCCCCGGCGCAGCCCTGCATGATCAAATCATTTAGATTTGGTACCGGGTTTTGCGCGGGGTCGTGACGATCGAAAATGAAGAGCCCGACGTGATGGAAACCAAAGGCCTGGTGGATGCGCTCAGCGGCTACTTGCAATACATTCTGCAAATCCAAAACCGCGGCGATATCCCGGCCAACCTCATTGATCAAGGATAGTTGGCTGGCACGCTTATGAAGATCAATCTCGGCTTGTTTGCGTTGGGTAACATCCTGGATGATACCCATCATCCTGATTGGGTTGCCATTTTCTGCATAGGTTAATTTTGTGACCTGGTGAAGCCAGCGTGGCTCCCCGGATGGCAGGGTAATGCGATATTCGTAATCAAAATCACCGCGTTCGGATAGTATCTTGTGATCCAACTCTCGCACGCGTGCCAATTCCTCATGACTCATCATGGCGCTGATCGTGTTTTGAGTGATGGACTGGCTGCCAGACGGGAGTCCCAAAATGCGGAGAACCTCATTCGAGCAAGTGATTATGCCTGTTTGTTCAGACCATTCGATGTGGCCCATCTGCCCGATGCGTTGGGCATCTGAAAGCAAGGTTTCGCTCTTGCGCAGGGCATCTTCGCTCAGCTTGCGCTCGGTAATATCATGTGAGACCACAATGACACTGTTAATTTGACCATTCACCATTACGGGAGAGAGACTGGATAAGTACCAGCGGATTTCCCCATCTGGACCCACCCCCTGGAGTTCCAATTCTTGCAGATGACCAGTGAAAAAAACCTGTTCCAATATATGGGTCATAGCGGAGTGGAATTCCGGAAGGCCAAAGTTTAGGAAATAACCTCCGATAACCTGTTCTATTTTGAAGCCGAGAAGTACACGGTTGATAAACAGGATTTGTCCATCTCGATTTATCTCAAGGATAATATCCGGGGCGTTGTCCGTGACTGTTTTTAAGCGGGCTTCGCTGGCGCGCAAAGCAATTTCCGCTTTCTTCTGGTCGGTGGTATCAAAGAAAACGGTCACGAATTGATGATTAACCGGTCTGGAAGTGGAGATGCGCCTCCACCTTTTTGATTGTTCTGAATACAACTCTGCTTTTATTTCACGCCCGGAATTCAGGTGGGTTTTCCAAAATTCGGTGACGTATTGTGATGACAGGTGATAGATCTCGGTGGCATTTTTTCCAACCACCTGCTGGCGGTTGGTCATGGTAATACGTTCGAAGGCCGGGTTTACCTCCAGGATGCGGTAATCGACAATCTCTCTGTTTTCGTCATAGATCAGTTCGTTCAAAGCCATGCCTTCTTCCATGGTGTTGAACACATTCCGCAATCTTTCTTCGCTTAGGTGCAGCGCTTCCTCGGCCTGTTTCCGCTCGGTGATGTCTGTGACGAAGGCGTAATAATGATGCGCCTGGCCGGTTTCATCCTTGACGACATGCACAAATAATTCGACCGGCACGCGCTGCCCATCTTTGCGAATATATTCCTTCTGGTATCGCACGGGTATCCCCATTCGTTCCAATGCGGTCAGGGCTTGCGTTTCTGTTGCGTGCCACTCGGGCGGGGTAAGCAGGGCATTCCAATCAGAATTCGGGATGATGGTGGCTGGCTTTTGCGCTGATAGAACCAGCAGTTCTTCTTCCGTGTAACCGGTCATTTCGCAGAATGCGCGGTTGATTATCCCCAAGCGACCATCTGATAGACTCACAGCCAGAGGTTGGTCGCTGGTCTCGAGAATATTTGCCAGAAACCTCTCGGAGGAGAGTTCGCCCCATAATCCCCGGCCAATATCCGGGTTTAACCTGTCCTGGAGTCGATCTGGCTGGCTTCTCTCCAAATCTTGTTCGCTCGCCATCTGTTTTTGCATGGTTTGCTGGCGTATCACTGCAGATTGAAGTGTGCGTTTGAGCAAGCCGCCATTCAACTCGTTTTTGAAGACATAATCCTGGGCGCCTGCTTGAATCGCGGCCAATCCAGGTTGTTCGGCTATTGACTGGTTAAGGTTCCGGTCATGGCGGGACTGGCATATTGGTTCACTGCCGGTGATCAGCACGACCAGCGCTATATCGCCAAATTGGCTGTGCAGGGAATGCAGAGGGGCTAATCCATCCTTGTCCGGCCCACCAAGGTCGAGCAGGATAACATCCGGTCGGTTTTTTTGGATGGCGGGCGTGGCGTCTGCCAGATGTGGCACGCTTTCAAATTCGAACTCAGCCCCATTCAGACCGGAATCTGGGACTATTTCGGCAGATTGCCCGGTCGCGGAGGTCAGGCTGCTCGCAGCTACTCCGAGCAGTGCCTTGATCCATTCAACCTCCCCCAGGTTTTCGTCTACCAGTAAAATTCGTGTTTGACTGTTCATTACCATCCTCCGGGAGGATTAGTCCATGGACTGATTGTAGATTATAGATTGAAAGCCAATGGTGGGGGTTGCCACGCTGCTTATCAGGACGGGTGTCCCGTGTTTACACGGTAATCTCCCGATTTTTGTTGATGATTATATTCTTTCTTTGTAAATTAAGTGAGTCTGCTGCAAAATGACTTAACCGCCGAGAACGCTGCAACCGAGACTTCCGCAAACAATGGGGCTTATTAATGACGAATCTTCTACATCAGGTAACGGTTGGGCTGAAACCGCAAATTTTTGTTTGCCCTCGGCTAAAGCCACAGGGGCTATGGGCAGCATCCCATAAATGGGACTTCCCGTTGGCGCAATAGCTGCTGATGGCCGTTTTTAGGGGGCGTTGTTTTTCTAGATCAAGCGATTTATGGCTGTGCGCCTCAGTCAAGGGACTGAAAAGGTTTTGACTGGCGGTTTCCAGGCGAGGCTGTGAAAACTTAGTGACATTGGGCTTTCGCCCAGAAGACGATTCGGGGTTGTCAGAAAGGGTGACTGCGCACCTTTCAAGCGTTGGCTGAGAAAGGCGTGGTCGAGGCGGGTGCGGCGGGATGAGTAGCTGTTGATGGTTGGCCTGAAAATTTGCCCTCCGTGCCTAACGTAGTAAAATGAGGCTACGGTACACCCGACGACAAGGTGGCCTTCTCAAGCCAGTCTTGAGATAGTCGGGGGTGTTTTATTTAATCCACTTGCCACAAGTCGGCCACTTTGTTGGAAAAGGTATGAGCATAAGCGGGCTCTTTTGCCCAAACCCGCTGACGAATTGCGCCAGCAGGTTTGGGCAAACCATAGATGTTTGTATCTGATATTAATCAATACTCGGGATTGTGACGGATGCCATTAGCGCATAGCGTGATTTATTTGGATTGGAAACGGGAGATAATCTGGAGAACTAAGTGGTTTTCCGGAGCGTTCGATGTGAAATTATCAAATGGTCTCCATTGCTTCTGCATTAAAGATCATTGTGCAATTCTTCCCGGCCTGTTTGGCGGCATACAAAGCCAGATCGGCACGATGCAGCAGACTTTCCACTGAGTCAATCTGCGTTGCGCCGTGGAGCGACTGAGCAATGCCGATGCTGATTGTCAGGGTGAGCGCACCTCTGTCAGTATTCAATCGCATGGCAGCGATGCTGGCGTGGATGCGTTCGGCGAGAGGCAGTGCCTCCTCCGTGCTGGTTTGGGGCAGCAGGATGACAAACTCGTCACCGCCATAGCGTCCGATCAGATCGGCGGAACGGAGTATGGCGCAAACAGTTTGGATGGTCATTTTTAGCGCTTCATCGCCTGTGGCGTGCCCGAAGGTGTCGTTGATCTGTTTGAAATTATCAATATCAAAGAATATCATCGAGAGCGGCGGCTGATAGCGCATGGCAATATCGAATTCGCGCTCGGCGAGTTTCAACAGGAAGCGGTGATTGTTAATGCCGGTCAATCCATCTGTGCCTGCCAGTTGTTCTAACTCAGCATTCAATTGGAGAACTTTTTCTTCCGCCAGCTTTCGCTCGGTAACGTCGTGGATCAACGAAAAAAGAATGGTCTTGCCTTTCACTGTCAGGGGTGATGAATATACCTCCACCCTGCGGATATTTCCATTTGCCACACGATGCTGGAAATTGAAGTAGTTGGTTTCCTTGGCTACCGCTCTTTGTCGTTCTGCCAGAATTTCTTCAGGTGATAATATATTGATGTCGGAGATATTCATCGAGCAAAGCTGTTTCAGAGGATAGCCGTAGAACTTTTCCGCTGAATTATTGGCGTCTAAAATTTGACCTCTTGCTGGATCAATCAGTAACATTACCGCGGCGTGTAATTCGAACATGCTTCGGAAGCGCTTTTCGCTTTCGCGCAGTGCTTCTTCCGCCTGCTTGCGATCACTGATATCGATACACGTGCCAAGGTAACCGAGAAACCTTCCATCCGGTGTTAAGCGCGGGACGCCATTGTCCATCAGCAAGCAATATTCGCCATCGGCGCGGCGCAAACGATATTCCATCTTGAATTCGCGCTGAGCCGCGAAAGCTTCCATATAGATATCAAGGCAGTTTTGATAGTCGTCAGGATGGATACCTTCCAGCCAACCATTGCCCAATTCCTGATCGAGCGTTCGCCCGGTAAAATCGAGCCAGCGTTGATTGAAATAATCACACAACGCGTCAGTACCTGACTGCCAGATCAGCACTGGGGCGGTATCTGTCAAAAAGTGAAAAAGCATTTCGCTTTCGCGTAACGCATCTTCCACAAGTTTGAGGTTGGTGATTCCCAATTCCAGCTCATGATTGGTCTGACTGAGCGCGATAGTGCGTTCCTGGACTCGAGTCTCCAAATCAATATTGAGGTGATTCAAGCTGAGGCGCGCGCTGTTCAAACGCCGCGTCACTATAATAAAGTAGGTCACCAGCAAGAGCAAGCCCACAAAAACAACAATCACTGTAATAATTTGCGGCTGATACAGTTCCCAAATCGAATACTGTTGGTTTTTGACAATGCTATCCGGCGGCAAGGCCGACAGCGGGATGCCAAATCTCTGCAATGCAAGCTGGTCAAAAATGAATTGATTGGATTGATTCTTAACAATCGGGATGGCGCTGGGCGCTTCGCCGCGCAGGATGCGCAAACCGGTCTGCGCCGCGTCCCGGGCCTGGTGATCGATGCTGTACATGTAACCACCGATGGAGCCTGTCCCGATAAATACATCGTAGCCACTGATGACAGGCACGGCCGAAACGGCGGTCAGCTCCCGTAGTACGTCAATGGGACGATACCTGTTCCCGTCCACATCCTCAAACATCAGATTATAGAGAACTATCGAGGTCTTCGGTAGTTTTGCAATCCTTTGTTTGATCTCAGACAACGGCAGGGTAGACAGGTTGGTAAAATTAATATGCCCCTTCATTTTCTCCTGCAAGGTTAGAACCGGTTGAATAAATTCCTGATCAGCTTGCCCCACGCCATGCACGACCACGAGCTCATTGACGGTTGGCAGCTTATCTAATATCCACTGCACAGATTTTGTTTGATCTTCCACCCCGCTCACGCCGGTTACATCTGACGGCATTTTCAATGTGTCAATGCGTTCAGTGGTGATATCGAAGAAAACGATTGGGGCATTCGGAAAAATTTCAGCGCGATGCGCCAGCCAGAGATTCAGCATTATCTCACTGACGACGATCACCAGGTCTACCGGTTTGCTTTTATACTTGACCGCATATAGATCAAATAATTGTTGCTGATAAGCAGGGTCGGGAAAGCGGTTGAGATCCATGTATTCATAGTACACATCAAGTTTAAGGTCAGTGACGCCTGCAAATTCCTCGCGAATAGCCTGCGCCGCGATCACATTCACAGGTAGGTCAATTTGTTGTGGAAACAGCACCAATACTGTTTTTTTGACAGGCGTTACCGTGCTGAGGGCCGGTAGGGTGATTTGCTCCGCGCGACCTGCCTCCACACCTGGCGTGGCATATAGCGCGGCGATTGCGATGATGGTTATGCTGGCTATCAATACGCCCAACGCAATCCATACATTGCGCGAAGTAGAATCCAGAAAGCGGGCTGGCGATATTGCTTTGGGTTCAAGTTCGGTCTGTGTCATCATTCCTAACATTTTTTACCTGGTTACCTGACCATTGAAATAAATTCGTCATGGGTCATTCATGATGATACTTTGCAGCTCGGTCCGGTCACTTAAAAAGTTTCCCAGCCGATTTCCAGGAAACGCAAGTACATCTTGAAAAATTTTCTGCCTCCGTCAAGATAAGTGAACTTTCGGCGCGCCATCCATTGTTTTTTGGTTTCATCCAAGTTGAAGAATGGCTCACCTGCAAAAAGGAGCTTTCACCCTAGATCGCGCATAAGAACGCGGAGAATATTAACAGATTTGTCATCAATAAGGCTGAATTTTTGCGGTTTAGTCAAAAATTCAGCCCTGTGAACTCTCCGTTTTCACCGGTTAAGGCTTCTTTGAAGTGGATTCAATTATAAGGCGATAATATCACAAACGTTGAATTTTCAGGGGCACAATTTTTGAAGGGGCAAGCCAACGCCTGGTTCAGCCATGATTTTCCCAGCAAATCATCGTTTGAGCAGGTCAGGTACCAGATAGGCACTGGTGAGTGACTGCCTGGCGCTCAGGAGCTGCTGCGGTGTGCCCTCAAACATCACTTTGCCGCCTTTGTTGCCGCCTTCGGGACCCATATCGATGATCCAGTCGGCATTTTTGATGATATCCATATTGTGTTCGATGACGATGACCGTATTGCCGGAATCGACCAGGCGGTTGATGATGGCGAGAAAGTTGCTAATATCGGACATGTGTAAGCCTGTGGTTGGCTCATCCATGACGTAAATACTGCCCTTCTTCTGCAATTCGCTGGCAAGTTTAATGCGTTGGCACTCGCCACCGGAAAGCGTGCTGAGTGGCTGCCCAAGCGTGAGATAGTCCAGACCGACATCGCTCAAGGCTTGCAGTGTGCGAACGATTTCCTTGATGCTAAAGAAGTCGAGCGCTTGCCGAACCGACATGCCCAGCACGTCGCTGATTGATTTTCCATTGAATTTATAGGCCAGCACCTCATCCTTAAAGCGCTTCCCGCCGCAGGTTTCGCACGGTGTTTTGACCTCATCCAGGAAGGCAACATCGGTGTAGATAACGCCCAACCCCTGGCAGGTTTCGCAAGCGCCTTTGGAGTTGAAACTGAACAGCGCCGCATTGACTTTGTTGGCTGTCGCGAAGGCTTTGCGAACATCGTCCAGGATGCCCGTGTAGGTGGCCGGGTTGGATCGGCTGGATGTGCCGATGGCGGCTTGATCAATCACAATCGATTCGGCGTTTTGGCGGAGAAAAGTCTGGTTAATGAGCGAACTTTTGCCCGAACCCGCTACCCCGGTTACAACGGTCAAGACGCCGGTTGGAATATCGACACTGACGTTCTGTAGATTATTCAGTGTGGCATTGACGATTCTGAGTTTGCCCTTTGCCTGACGAAAATGCTGCTTGATCGGCATCGACTCCTTCAAATAGCGCCCCGTCAGCGTTTCCGCGTGCAGCAGATCGGTATAGCTGCCTTCAAAGACAATATTGCCGCCCAGGCTGCCTGCCTGCGGACCAACATCGACAACATGATCCGCTATTTTGATCACATCACGGTCGTGTTCGACCACAATCACCGTATTGCCCTTGTCGCGCAGTTTTTGCAGAAGTTCATTCAGACGGTGGACATCCCGTGGATGCAGCCCGATACTGGGTTCGTCAAAGATGTACAAAACGTCTATCAGGCTGCTGGTAAGATGTTTGACCATTTTGATGCGCTGCGATTCACCGCCTGATAATGTATCGGTTTCACGGTTGAGACTCAGATATTCGAGCCCGATATTAATCATGTCTTGTAAACGCTCGACCAGTGAATTGACCATGGGTGCTGCCACCGGGTCTTCGATTGCCCGGATAACCTCAATCAAATCGTCAACTTCCATGGCCGCGAGTTCTGCGATGTTGTGACCGTTAATCTTGGAACTCAGCGCCAATGGACTGAGCCGGGCGCCTTTGCACAACGTACACGGGCCGAAGGTCATGTAGGGCGCTACCGATTTTTGGGTGCGATCCGAATAGGTCTTGATATCGCTGGTGATGTATTTTCTGCTGAACTTGTCAACGATTCCCTCAAAGGTAATGTTGACAGACTTGTTGCCGAACTGGGTTTTGACCTTTTGAGGTTTGCAGTGCAGGAGCAGGTCCAGTTCATCTTCTGTGTAGTCCGCCAGTTTTTTGTCCATGTCAAACAACCCCGACTGGGGGATAATATCCCAGCCCCAGCTGCCGATGGCATACTCCGGGTACAGAATTGCGCCATCGTTGAGTGATTTGGACTTATCCAGAAAGACAGACAGATCCACGCCTATCTTGCGACCAAGACCGTTGCACTCGGGACACATGCCCTGCAGGTCATTGAACGAAAAAACGTTGCGATTGCCCACGTAGGGCTGACCTACACGTGAATACAGCAGTCGAAGCAGGCTGTAAATATCGGTAATCGTTCCGACTGTCGAATGTGACCCGCCGCCCAGGTGTTTCTGGTCAACGACAATTGCCATACTCAGGTTTTCGATAGCATCGGCGTCCGGCTGAGCATAACGCGGCAGGAAGTTGCGAACGAAGGTGCTGAAGGTTTCGTTTAGCTGCCGCCGGGCTTCGGATGCAATCGTATCGAATACGATCGATGATTTGCCAGAGCCAGATACACCGGTAAAGATGGTAATTTGGCGTTTGGGAATGCGTAAAGACACATTCTTCAAATTGTTTTCGCGTGCGCCGCGTATCTCGATATATTCCTGGGTCACAATAGCTCTCCCGTCTTTGACTATTTCTTTCCATCTTCGTTTAGCAGATGCTGAGCTTTAATTACCGTCTGCAATACTCTGTTATTCTGTCATTACCGTTTTGCTGTCCTTGCGAGGAGGGTGCCCTTCCCGAGTGGCAATCCCCTCTCCCTTCGGACGTTACCGATTAACCGGAGATTGCGATAGTCCCGGTTCCCGCACGAGGCCACAACCGGCATGGAGCAAGGGCGCCGGTTTCGCACACCTGTCCCGATGTTCTTCGGGAATGACAAGATGATAGGATGACAGGGGCCGGGCTTGCCTGTCACTGTCATCCTGTCATTTTCTGATTGAATTTACTGATCGTCCAATCCCTTCCCATTGAGAATTTGCTGTATATATTTTTCAACCCTTGCTTCCCGGGTTTTGGATTGTTTGGGCGCAGAAAAATAAAGAAGGTATGCTCTTTGCCGTCCCGGAGTCAATCCATCAAAAGCGTCTTGCAGGCCAGGAACTCCCTCCAACTGTGAGATAAATTCTTCAGGAGCGACGAATTCTGCAGCCTTTTTATAACTCACTTTCAAACCGGTTTTTTCCACTTCAATGGCTTCATTAATATAGTCTTTCAGGATGGGTTCCAGCTCAACTATTTCTCGAACATTGGTGAACCGAACCTGGCGCGCCGACTGCACATTCTCTGTTTGTTGGATTAAGATGCCGTTGGCGTCCTTTAACAAGGCGCCTTTGACAAACAGAATCGCGCAGTATTCTTTAAACCCATGTATTAAAGCGACATTACTTTTCTGAAACGTGTAACAAGGAACACCCCACTTTAATTCTTCAGTCAATTGACAGTCAAGGATGATCATTCTCAATTTCTCATATTCTTCCTGCCATTTTTGGGCCTTACTAAAATAAAAATCAACCTTTGGGTTCGTTGCATTCATATTTTGATACTCCTGTGTAAGAAATATTTGCTTCAATGCGGTGCAAACGGCTGGCAATGCTCGAAAATGGCGAGAATTCTCACCCGTTTATTGTACGCTTTATTGGCCTGCTTTGCTATTATTCGCAGATGCCGCAGCCGGTTTTTCGGCGAAGAGGTCCAGGTCCCAGTCGTTGCAGCGCATAATGTTGCCTGGCGGGTATTCGAAGTCGAATACTCCTTGAAAGATAAAGCCCGCTTTACGGCAGATGGCATTGGATGCGGCATTGTCAGTGGACGGATAGGCATGTAGGAACCGATACTTGCCTTCTTTGCGAGCACGTTCCACAACCAAAGCGGTTGCTCTCGAGGCTATGTCATTACCCTGGAACTCAGGAAGAATACTCCACCCAGTTTCCCAAACGGATTGACCCTGCCACTCTTTTTCCCAGTATCCAATGGAGCCGACCGCAATATTTCCGGGTTCGAGAACAACCGCGAACATGGGGTCCTTGCCAGAGATGCTGTCTTGGCAGTAGCGCGCATGGCGTTTACGGATCTTCTCTGAGGATTCTGGTCCACCCAGGTGTTCGGTCATGGCAGGGTCGCCCATCAATCGCTCAAGAAGGGATAGATCATAATCTGCCCACAGACGAATATTGACATTGCTTTTCTTATACCTTATCTCCATGCAATTCTTCCAGGTTGTGATGTTTTGTGGTTGTAGATACAATTCATCTATATTTACGGTTTCTACTGTCCATGCCTCAAGATCATACATGGGTAGAAATCAGGCTCAAGGAACTTCAAATAACTTTACCTGGGTACCATAAAAATCGCGCTCCTGGATTAATTTCATTTGCGACTCAAGCGTCCTCGGGACCAACCCGATTGGGTCGGTATACCAGTTGTGGCTGTAAACCAGCCATACTCTCTTTCGCCCGCTTAATAATGAAATCAATCCGGGTATATCGCTGTTCGTTATCACAGGTTCCGGGATAGCGCTTTCAAACATATCCGGAACCCCATGTTTCTCTACCTGGAGTGAGTACTGATTTTCATAGGCTTTAAAATAATAGTCAAACGGGATTTGCACCATGGCAGAGTTAAAGAGGATCAAATCATCCTTTTTAACGAAATTTGCGACATAACCAGCCGGGTCGCTCCAATCCTCTTTTTGATAAAACCTGTAATAATCGGCGGTCGAGAACAGGTTGATGGTACCCAGGCCCCCCAGCACCAGGATCATGAGATGGCGATATTTTATTTGAGCGATACCAGCCGCCAGCAGCAGGTATAAGGGTATCGTTGTCCAGATCAGGGTTCGATCGAAGAAAATTGGCCGGCGGATGCTCACAATCAGTTCGCCCAGGAAGGGGACGGCGAACAGGGCCGCCAGAAATAAGAATAGCGGAATTTTTTTCCGGTAATGCACCCATCCTAGACACAGCACCAGCGCATACAGGATCCAGATCAGCGTGGCCTGGCTGGCAGATATAGGCGCGGACGGATTCAAAAAGGATTTAATCACCTGAACCACGGCGTCCCAGGTTGGTTCAGGAATCCAAAAGTTCTGATAGACTGCGCTGGCTTGCTTGATAAAGCCAACCAGCCAGGGACTCCACAGCAGGAAGATGCCAATCTGAGCCTTCACCCAGTTCGCAAACGAGGGGGCCAGGAAGGCGGGTGGAGAGCCCGGTTGCTTGAGCCTTTGAAAAAGCATCAGGCCAAGAACAAAGATATTGGTGGCTAATGGGAAAAAGACGGCAGTATTGTGGCTGAGCATGGTTGCAGCCGAGAATACGATAAATGCAACCCAGGCCAGGTCCGTCTCAACGCTGCGGATGGGTAACCAACGATGACGGAAAATCCATGCCCTCCATCCGGATTGGTTGCGGGTCTCATCCTTATAGCTGAACTCTTCTTTGCTTTCTGGTTCAACCGGCCCGGAGCTACGCCAGGAGTGTAGATATTCCCGAAATTGGCTGCCGATGGGCCTGACAGAGCGTGAATCTGTTAGCAGCCTGACCAGGGCATAAATTGCTGCGGCTGCATTGAACGTCAGCAGGGTGTACATGCGCGTTTCCTGGGCGTAATAGATGTTGAAAAGTGAGAGTGACAGGAGCACTGCGGCTACCAACCCCATCACCACACCGGACATGCGTTTGCCGATCAGATAAATAATCGGGATTGTGCCTGTGCCCAAGAGTACAGAAAGAAGACGGACGTAATAGGGTGTATCCCCGTTGATGACTATCCAGTAATGGAGCAGGAGATAATAAAGCGGTGGGTGTTGGTCGATCCTGACAATCCATTGCAGGATATCCCCAACACTGTGGCTCGCCATCCAGACACTGAACGTTTCATCCAACCACATCCCTTTGCTGCTGAGTAGTAAAACTCGCAGGAAACCACCCACCAGTGTGATAAACATTGCCAGCCACGGCGCAAACTCTTCAATGCCAATTTCTTCGTTCATTATTTTTAGGAATCCCGTAGTGCGGCTTGCGATTTGATCAATCTTTGAGTGTTGCGCACGCTACTTGGGTATCAGTCATCTAATCGATATTATGCTTATTGGCGCGAAATGCCGCCTGTTTTTTTTAGGTATTATTGGACATTCTCAATCGGGCATAACTCAGCCCAACGGTTTGCGGTACTGGCATCGGGGTGGGGTTGGAGAATGTTCGAAACCCTGAGCTGCTCTCAGTCAAGTTTTGGTAACTTTCGCAAGGATGCGAAGTATCTCTCCGGGTCATATTTCTGTTTGTATTTCAACATCTGAAACATTTCAGTGGAAAGTGCAATCCCTATCAAGCGTTTTGCTTCTTTGGCAGAAAGACCATTCGCAACGAGACGGTCGTAAGTTTCTTTTGTTTCTGGAGGATTCAAATCTCGCAGTTGATTGTCAACTCCTTCCAAAATTGCGGCGGTAAGTTGTGGGCTGGCTGGTTTATTCATCATTTTAGAAAACCTGTTAGATACATTAACGATGGCGCAATTAAATTATTTATCTTGTAGTGTGCTCATCACTGGTAGATGGATATACCCTGCGAATTCCGTGAAGATATGTCAGGGCAGCTGTTTCAGGACCGTGTACTTCACCTGTAAAAATTTCCGTCGTCAGTGTCAAGCCAGGGTATTTTCTATCCTTAAAAAATGAGACGAATTTATGAAAAAACGGGTTCAGGTTTTCTTCCAACTCTCCTATTGTCAAATATATACCTGCGAA
>CAIMZS010000271.1 GCA_903846015.1 uncultured Anaerolineae bacterium
CCAGCGCTTTGCTGGTCGCTTTACAACAAAGTAATTGCGCTACCCGCTCTGCCGGGACTGTTTCGTTTGTACCCGACAACATTCTATTGCATAATTTGTAAAGGTCCTGTAACCACTTTTTTAGCTTTTATGAACCGTGCCAAATTACCGATATCAGGCAGGCTTATTTTTTTTTAACCAAGACCCGGTAAAGAATCCCTGCAAAGATTTGCGCTGGGCAACATAAGGATTGGATTGATGTATAACAAAATATGTTCTACGGCCCTCATCATGCTGCTGTTTCTGGCAGGATGTATCCCAACCAAACCGATAACAGTTCAAACTCATGGAATTAGTCAGCCGATGAGCGGAGTCGCGCTGATTGGTATACCAGTCAGCACAAGTATCCCCGCGCCGGTGATCGCAGCTACATTGACTGGTACGCCAGTTAGCACAAGCACTGCTGTGCCGGTGATCGCAGCTACACCGACTGGTACACCAAGTAGCACAAGCACGGCTGTGCCGGTGACCTTAGCGCCTTATGAACTTCTCAACCTGGATCTGCAAGCTCAAAGCGCCATTTTATTCGATGCCACGACGGGAAAGGTACTATACGCTAAAAACGCCCACCAGCAAATGTATCCCGCCAGCCTTACCAAAATCATGACTGCCATCCTGGCCCTGGAGTATTTCAAAGCGAATGAAAACATCCGCATAGGGGATGAGGCCCACCTGGCATGGACCTCTGAACGGTTAGACGCGACAAAAGCAGGTTTGAATTATGGCCAGAAGCTAACGATGAAAGAATTGCTGTATGGGCTTTTGCTGGCATCAGGAAGTGACGCGGCGATTATCATCGCTGTGAATGTGGCGAAGCGTGAGAGTGGTAACGATTTTCTTCCGAATGATCAGGCGTTAACGAATTTTTATGCACTAATGAATCAAAAAGCAAAGTCTATAGGCGCGATGGAGACAAATTTTACCAGCCCGGACGGCGTGCAAGATCCCAATCATTACAGCACAGCCTATGACCTGGCCCTCATCGCACAATATGCCATGCGAGATCCCCAATTCCGTAAAATCGTGGCGGCGCCCACTTACTCAGCTCAAATCGTCACCCAGGCCGGGGACATGGACTCCCAAGCCTGGGGAAACACCAACCTCCTGATTCGGCCACAGAATGAGCACTACTACGCCCCGGCAAACGGCATTAAAACCGGTACGACACTTGAAGCCGGTCATTGTCTCATCTCCTCCGCGCTGGTTGGGGGCAAACTGGTTATCGCCGTTGTTCTGAACAGCACTCAGGAAGGAGTCTGGTCTGATTCAATAACGCTGTTGGAGTTCGCGAAAGACAACCCCCAGTAAAGAGGAAGACCGCTTGTGTAATCTATCCTTGCCACACAAGCGGTCTTCGATTCACACCCCAGCATGGCAGCTGGCTCAACATGGCGTAGATCGAATTCAGCGACCTCAGCTGCCAATGTTTGAGTGGACATATAGCTGTCCAGAAAAGTTTTTTCCACAGTCTGAACCGACTGTGTCTGAACCGGCCCTGCTAGAACGGGCACTATCGCAGATTCTGTTTGACCTGTTGTTTGTGTGGAATTGCCCATGTCCCCAAAAAATCTTCACATGTGCAACTTTCTGTGCGTTTTAGCGTAAATCTTATACAGACGAGTCGGCGCTCGCGGCATTCTATTTTCGATGTTGGTGTTTGTAACGTCGGATCAATTCGGAAAGTTTGAATCAAATCTTGAATTATTCAATATGATATTGACAATGTTGAAAAAATAGTTATAATAAATTTATAATCACAATATTAACTTGAGAAATGGAGAGAGGCATGAAAAATAGAACTCAATTGGCACTTGGGCTGGTGTTGATCCTGATCGGCGCGTGGTTTATCGCACAGCGACAGTATCCGGCGCTCAACTTGTGGGTGACGCAGTACATGGGCTGGCCGCTCAACATCGTCGGGATTGGCGGCATCATCTTGTTAATTGGGCTGGTGACCGGTGCGCCGGGGATGGCTGTCCCGGCTGCGATCGTCGCGGGCATTGGTGGAATATTGTATTTCCAGAATGTCACCGAAGATTTCGCTTCCTGGTCTTACATGTGGACTTTGATCCCCGGTTTCGTCGGCGTGGGTGAGATCCTGGCGGGGTTACTTTCCAGCAGTGGGCGCCGCGCGCGTAGTGGCATGAACCTGATCGTTACGAGTGCGGTGATGTTTGTCATCTTTGCGTCCCTGTTTGGGCGCTTGAGCATCCTGGGACCGTACGGTCCGGCAGCATTGTTGATCTTACTGGGTGTCTGGGTGTTGGCGCGCGGTCTTTGGAACAGGAAAGCGGAATAGGAGAGCTGCCATGCGAATTGGGAATATTTTTTGGGGAGTGATTTTGATTGTTCTTGGTGGCATGTTCTTTTTGAAGGCCACCGGGGTGATTACCGACGTGTTGGGCTGGTTCTGGCCGATATTTTTGATGTTGTTGGGCGCCTGGGTGTTGGCGCAGCGTTTTCTGCCGCGCCGCGCCGGCTCAAAGTCTGATACTTTTTCAGTTGACCTGCAGGGCGCGGCAAAACTGGATGTGAGTTTTGATCACGCCGCTGGCATGGTGGTCTTTACCGGCGGGGCTCCTGCGGGTGTGGCGATGACCGGTTCACAGGCCACCGGCATGGCCGTAAAAAGCAGCCTGGCCGGTGATACCCTCAGCCTCGATATGGAGGCCGGGCCGACCTTTGTGCCCTTCATGGGGCCGGACAGCGGCGAGTGGCGTCTGCAGCTCAGCGAGGAAGTGCCTGTAGCCATCAAGGTCAATGCTGGCGCCAGCAGTATGGAATTTGATATGTCCGCGGTGAAGCTTACTTTCCTGGGCGTCGAAACTGGTGCCTCCTCGCTGCGGATAAAACTGCCCGCCAATGCCGGTCAGACTCTCGTCTCGGTTGAGTCGGGTGCCGCTTCGATTGATATCAGCGTCCCGGCGGGTGTGGCTGGCCGTATTCGCTCTGAACAGGGCGCATCCTCCATGAATATCGATCAGACGCGCTTCCCTCTGCTTACCAATATGAGCGGGTTGTATCAATCTGCCGATTATGATATTAGCGCCAACCGGG
Organism: uncultured Anaerolineae bacterium; assembly: GCA_903846015.1. Lineage (GTDB taxonomy): Bacteria > Chloroflexota > Anaerolineae > Anaerolineales > Villigracilaceae > UBA5195. The sequence goes on from CAIMZS010000271.1 coordinate 3,097, forward strand.
TGGAGATCAACCTGGAAGGTGGCGCAAACTCGGTCACGGTACGCTAACGCCTCCCGTTTTAGAAATAGGAGAAAACCATGAAACGTTTTGATTTTCGCATCATGTTGGGCGGCGGGTTAATGCTGATTGGCTTGCTGCTGCTGCTGGAAAAAATGAATATCATCAGTGGCGCGGCGGATATTTTTTGGGGCGCGATCATGTTGGTGGCGGGGGCGGGTTTTGCCCTGGCTTTTATTCAAAAGCCCCGCGAACGTTGGTGGGCCATCATTCCGACAATGGCATTGCTGGGGCTGGGCGCGAGCGCCATCTTACCGCGCGCGTTTAGCGGCATAACCGGCGGGCTTTTTCTGGGCGCGTTGGGGCTGGCCTTCTTTATCGTTTATTTTACCGACCGCTCGCGTTGGTGGGGCATCATCCCGGGTGGGGTCTTAATGACCCTGGCGCTTGTCGATGGGTTGGCTTTGGGGGATAGGGCGGGCGATTTTGGTTCCGGCAGCCTGTTTTTCCTGGGGCTTGGTCTGACCTTCCTGCTGGTGGCGCTGCTGCCCAATCCTGTTGGCAAGATGCAGTGGGCCTTCATCCCTGGCGGGATCCTGGTGGCAATGGGCGCCCTGTTCGGCAGTCAGTCCACTGCCGGGCTGATCGGCTACATCTGGCCGGCTGCGCTGATGCTGATCGGGGTGGTGGTGCTGATCGGTTTCTTTCTTAAGAAGGAATAAAGGTTCTCTGGGAATTTCCGTGACAAAACCTTTTAGGCGCGGACGAGCGCTGAAAACGCGGATGTTTTATTGTTTAGAACGGCTTACGGTAAATAGTATCGCGTTTGGTAATTTTAAAACCACAACTTTCATACAGCCGGATAACATTAAAAGTGCTGTCACTATCGGCAACCAGAGCGGATTCCGTCATACCAGCGACTTTTTGCGCTCGAAGGCTATGGCTAATCAATGCCCGGGCTACTCCACGCCGCCGCCAGGATAGATCAATACCAATGCCTTCTGTGTAACCGCGTTTTCGATTGAATTGTTGGTTCTCAGCATCATCAATAAACGTCAGGACATGACCAACGATCTGATTAGTATCAATATCCCAAGCCACTTGCCAGAGATGTGGCTGAAAGTGCGGACTAGCCAGCCATTCTTGATAATCATCATCTGTTGGTTCTTTGTATCCCCATTCATCCTTACTATTATCATCAACTGATTGCCAGATGGCTTGATAATGGTCAGAGTTTACCGAGCGAATTTCTAAACCATCTGGCAATGTGAATTCAGAAATATCTTCGAGTGAGGGGCGTGCCATGTCGTAAAAATGGGGTGTGGGCTGATAGTCTGCGCGTTCCAGCATTGTGGCAGTGCCCTTTTGAAATTGCGTTACATTAACTTCGAAGAATTTTTGTATCTCTGGGGAATTAGCTGCCGCTATTTCGCGAAAATGGTTCTCCATCCAAAGCAACATGGCCTGCCCAATACCATTGCGCCGCGATTCCGGGATAAGAAAACCATTGTGCTTGTATAGCCGCCGAGAGTTTGTTTCATTTTCCCACCAACCACGTGCATATCCAATTATTTTGCCAAAAACTTCGGCGATGATAATATCTTTGTATGGATTGCAATTACTCAGATTTTGATAGGCGTTTGCAATATCATCTGGGTTGACATTACGCTCCGATTGGTCTGCGGCTTCGCTTGCGGATAATACAGCGGCTATTTGAGAATAATCGCTTTCACCCTTAAAGTGCCGAAAGTTTAATCCAGAGATAGACAGAGTGCTTTTTATATCAATCACGCTAAATTTCGGTTCGTTTTTGAGGTTGAATCCCTTTGGAAAACAGCCAAATGAATTAAGGTTTGATGTGGTGGCAGGGGTCTATGCTAAAAGAAACGGGCTGTACGCCGCCGCATCTGTCCAAGTAACGCCCAACGCCACGACCATCCAGGTATTTGGAATTTAATACCAATTTACCCTGGTTAAGGCAATCTTGCTAAATCACATTCAGAAACCACAGGAACTTTCCGTACACAACTCCCTGCATGGAGGCTGTACCAAACCTACGCTATCTTAGCACAAGATTAGCACTTTCACAAATGTTTTTCAAAAATGCAAAAGGCTACGGAGTGAAGCAGTTGAATGTTTGGGCAAGTTTGATAAGCGCTATAGTGGGTAGCAAAAGTACAAACCACCCCAAAATTGCGAGCGAGAGTCGTTTGATCTGCCGTTTTAGTACGATCAATTACTGACGAAGCAATGCATTTTCTACAACCAGATCGGTCCGACTGCGCGTCTGATCTGAAAGTATGCCGATGATTAGAACTGAAGATGCCGATTTTGTCCAATGTTTGATGCGCTCTTGTAACCAATCAACGATTTTGCCCAATTTTGCTGCTCCCGGATAATTATGAGAGTAAAATACCATGGTAATCCTCTTTTTCTCGGCGGATGAACTAAATAGTCAACACATAGGGGGACGCACCAGTTGTGCGGCGCGTTGACGGTCAGCGGGGAAACCGGCACGACTTTTTCCATCACTTTTGGTTTGGAAGAAGAACGTGACCAGTGAATATCACACCTCGCTATTCATTAAGAAGGATATACGCAAAATGAACAATAAAAATGGATTTTCTATTGGATTCGCCACGCAACGAACCAGGATGATTGTCTGGGGTATGATTGCATTCATCATCCTGCTCTTTGTGGCAAACCTGGGGGCTATCATTGATGCAATTTTACATCCTGAAATTGAATACTTCGATTCAGAGCACATTGTCCTCGGCGCGTCATCAGCGTTCGCTGTCGGAATAATGATGGCGATAATAACAGTCTATATCAAGCGTATTGAAAAAGCGCTCCAGGATAACAAACAAGCCGAAGAATCTTTGCTCGCGAGCGAAGAGCTTTATCGTAGCCTGTTCCAACAAGCCAGTGACGGTATCTTATATCTATCCACTGACGGTAAAGTTTTAGCGGTCAACGAGTCATTCGCCAGAATGCATGGCTACAGCGTGGAAGAAATGCAGGGCATGAATTTACAAGACCTGGATACTCCTGAAACTGCATCAGGGATACCCGAAAGAATGCGGCGCGTCATGGCAGGGGAGTTCATTGAGTTTGAGGCGGAACATTACCACATAGACGGTCATGTTTTTTCGCTGGCAGTGTCAATGGGGGTGATTCCTGTCGGTAGCGAACAACTCATTCAGGCATTTCACCGCGACATCACCGAGCGCAAGCACGCAGAAGAAAAACTGCAAAAATCCGAGGCAAATCTCAGGGCTATTTTTGCGAATAGCGCCCAGTCCTTCATGCTAATTGATCTTGATCGTAAGATTCAATCTTTCAACCAGGTTGCAAATGAGCGGGCAGTGAAAACTTTTGGAAAAGAGATCCGTTATGGCGATTCAATATATGAAATGGTCATACCGCGAGACCGCGAAGATTTTGACCGTGATTTTCAGTGCGCGCTGAACGGTGAATTGGTGCAAACCGAAAAAAGTTTTAAAGTGGGCGCCGATGAACTTTACTACGAGTTTCACTTCGCGCCGGTGCGCATGGATGGGGTGCAGGTGTCTGGCGTATTCCTTAGCATTACGGATGCCACCGAGCGCAAGCAGGCCGAAAAACAGCTCCGCTATCAAAGCACGCATGATACCTTGACCAGCATTTATAATCGAGCCTTTTTTGAGACAGAAATGGCACGGATGACACTCAGCCGCAAATTTCCAACCAGTATCATCATCGCGGATGTGGATTATTTGAAAGCCGCGAATGATACCCTCGGACATGCGACGGGCGATGATCTTTTACGCCATACCGCAAACATACTCCGCTCGGTGTTCCGCGAATCCGATGTGCTGGCGCGTATTGGCGGGGATGAGTTTGCGGTGTTGCTGCCATCCACAGATTCGGCAAGCGCGAAACAGATGTTGGTGCGCGTTCAAGAGCAGCTGGCGAAACACAATGCCGAACATCCTGATCTGCCCCCCGTGCAGTTATCGCTCGGCACGGCAACTGCTGAGAAAAACAACCTGATCGAAGCGTTTACACTTGCTGACCAGCGCATGTACACAAATAAAGCCGTGCGTAAGGCGAAGGCAAGTTATTATGCGGCGAAGCTGCCGAACGAATAAGGGACTGATGCGGCGTAAATACCAAAAAGTTCACAAGAGATAACTATGCGTTGCCACACCGGTTCACGCTGTTTGTATTGATGCTGTATCAAACCTATTTCCCACACTCAGAAGATATTAAAAGTATAGATACTATCCTCCCATAACTCACATGACAAATGTCATCAAAAATGAGGCCGAATTGCTATTAATGCAATTCTATTTGTACAATGTAGGAAGGTGATATTTTCAGGTAGGTCAGGATGTGATGTTGGGAAAACGAAAGTGTGATCCGCAAAGCGGTTGCCAAACTCGAACAGGCGTGATCCATCTCATTGAAAACAGGCTCCATTGCGGAGCCTGTTTTTCTTTGACCAGCGTTGCAATTTTTTATTTTGACCTTACTTTACCATTTTGTCCGAATGCTTATCATCTTGTTTAGGCGGATGCTTATAAACCTTCAGCTTCTCATCATCCAACAATCCATGGGAAAATGACTCGCAGATTGGATTTAACCGGGCGATTGCCCACCGATTTGTTTGCGCTACTAACAGGTTATGGCGTAGGGTGGTAGAATTTCTAATTGTTTCCAGGGTGATTCACGAATGGGCTGAATTTCCGGGAACAATTTGTTTGCAAAGAGCGTCTACAAAAGGATATGCTCTCTTTGCTGGATGGGTCCGGCTTTCAATCAAAGCGCGCGCCCATGTTTTGCAACTATTTTGCCATTGAACAGGGCGTTTCTGCGTGAAGCGCGCAGACTCTCAAATCTTCAACCCTGTTCACAATTTTTGGAGGAAAATATGTACCAGACATTCAAAAAGATTTTTACCAGCCTGGTTTTGCTGATGGTTGTTTTCAGCACAGCAGGACAAGGCAGCGGCATTGCTTTTGCCGCAGAAAAAACGCAACCCGACCTATCGGCGCCTCTGGCTCCAGGGTTCACCTGGAATGATCTCGGGCAGACCACCCGCAGTATTATCTTGAATATCAAGGGTGACGCCATTTCTCTTTCTGGCGAAACCTTTCAGGCGGCAGACCACTTTGGCGCGCAGCTGCCTGAGGAGATTTTGAGCTTCTATTCCAACGAACAGCTTTTCAACAGCGCTGGTTGGACTTCCGATAATTCATTCGAAACACCCCAGGGCCAGACCCAGATTTTTTATCATGAATCGGGTGTTTATCTCGCGATTGATTTCAACGCCTGCTCGGACGATGCCAGCGCCACCTGTGTTACGGTCTGGAAAAGCGAGCAAGCCAGCAAGGCCACCATTGTGCCTGGTACGGATCAATCTGTTGAAACCGTCACGCCAGATACCGTCACCTTTGGCAAGTCTGCCCCTGCGAAAGGTGCGACCGTCAGCGCGATTTCTACGATAAAATTGAGCTGGCAGGCGTTCTCCCCCACGCCAGATAAATACAGTTACTGCGTTAAAGCTGGTTCGCAGTGTGCGGCAAATGACCCGGACTGGACTGGCACCTATACCAATACCAGTGTGAACGTTACGCTGCAGGGTGGTCTGACGTATTACTGGCAGGTCAAAGCGATTACCTGCATGACCTGCACGCCAAAAAAGGTAGTGTACGCCAATAACAGTAACTGGTGGACCTTCACGACAGTATCCAACACCATTTCTGGTAGCGCGGGTGTGGCTGGCGCTACACTGACCTATGTGGATAGTGGCACCAAGACTGTGGTCGCTGGTGCAGATGGGAATTATTTAATCAACCCATCCAATAACTGGACCGGCACAGTCACACCTTCCAAGACAGGTTACACCTTCACACCTGCCAGCATTGCATACAGCAACGTAAAAGTTGCTCAAGTCAATCAGAATTATACGGCCAATCTGATCAGGTATACCATTACCGGCAGCGCCGGCGCGGCAGGTGTGACCATGAATTATGTGGATGGCATAGCCAGAACTGTTCTCTCGGATGGCACCGGCGCTTATTCCATCAGTGTGCCCTATAACTGGTCTGGCACTGTCACACCATCCAAGGATTGTCTGACCTTTCAATCAGCCAGCCTGGTGTACAGCAATGTTCTTTCCAACAAGACCAACCAGAACTATACAGTTACAGCGTACACCCCGAGTATTACTGGTAATGCGGGCATAGGGCTGGCGACGATGAGTTACACCGATGGCACGCCCCAGACCGTTCCAGCGCTTGTGAACGGGAACTATTCCGTTACCGTTTCCTGTGGCTGGACTGGCACGATAACCCCATCCAAGGCGGGCATGACCTTTAACCCTGCCAGTCACAGTTACGACAGCCTGGTCAGTAATCAGATCAATCAGAACTTTATTGCGCAGGTTTCGATCGGTGGCAATGCCGGGGTCGGGACAACCATCAGTTATGTGGATGGCGGGCCAAAGTCGGTTGTGGCAGATGGAAGTGGCAATTACACCCTGGACGTTTCTTACAACTGGTCTGGCACGCTGATCCCCAGCCGGGCGACCACAATTTTCAGCCCGAAATCTCTCCCATTGACCAACGTTACTGCAAGCTTGACCGGACAGAATTTTGTCCCCTCCCTCGGTGAGACCCTCTCCGGTGATGTCGGCATCGCGGGAGTCGCGTTGAGCTTCACGGATGGCAGCTTGCAAACGGTGTATTCAGGCTCGGATGGGCACTATAGCCTGGGTGTTTCTGCCAATTGGAGCGGTACTGTGACGCCCAGCAAGACTGGTTATACCTTCTACCCTGCCAGTCGCACTTATACTACCCAGGCAATTGATCTGACCGGTCAGGATTACAAGATTGTTCAGCGCGGCGCCAGCACGGTGGGTGTGTTCCGTCCCAACCAGAATAAGATTTATCTCAGGAATTCCAACACCACCGGCACTCCGGATATTACCATCACTGCTGGTCAGTCCGGCGATTATATGGTGGTTGGAGATTGGAATGGGGATGGCACGGATACGCCTGGAATTTATCACAATGGTACCTTCTACCTGTATAATTCCACCAGCGGTGGCGCGGCTGACGTTACTTTTGCCTTTGGCGTTGCGGGCTACCTGCCTGTTGCCGGGGATTGGAATGGCGACGGGATTGATACCATCGGTGTCTACCGAAAATCCACCCACACATTCTATTTGCGCGATTCCAATTCTGCGGGTGCTGCAGATATAACCGTGGTTCAGGGCGTAACTGGCGATTTGCCCGTGACTGGTGACTGGGATGGGAATGGGACTGATACCGTTGGTGTTTACCACCCAGGTACCAGCACCTTCTTCCTCAAGACTGCCAATACTACTGGATCGGGTGTTACCAAGGTCAAGTTTGGTCCGTCTGGTAGTAAGCCGATCGTGGGTGACTGGAACAACGATGGAACAGATACCATCGGAGTGTTGCGCAGTGGCACTTTCTACCTGCGCAACAGCAATACCGTTGGTACGGCAGATCTGACCTTTTATCTAGACTTTGCGGTGATTGGACTGCCGGTTGCGGGCAACTGGGACGGACAGCCGTAGTTTATCGTCAGTCTCCCGGCCCGTGACTATGAGGCCTGCTTAATAAATGAAAGGCTTTGCAAGATCGATTTTCTTGCAAAGCCTTTTTGAAAGTGATTATCACAAGAAAGGCATGTGTTTCTATCCAATCAGCGTTGGACGGGTGCGATCGGATTCCTTAACTAAACGACATTGATTACACAATTGCTCGTAAAGTTTCATTCTAAATTTTTCTCGATCGCCTTCGGCGGATGACGAACAACCAGAACAAAACCAAAACCTTTCAGAAGCCCAGAAAAACAGACTTTCTCCGGTCCCAGTCAAAACCGGAGAAAAGTTAGCGGGCGCAGCGAAAACCGTAGTTGCCGTAGCACCAGCTGACGGGGGCGATTCCGTAGCGAAAGGTCACACGCTGGTTGATAAGATTGCCGCTCCAGGACCCGCCCCGCAGCACGCGGTAGGCTCCCGAAGTTGGGCCGGTCGGGTTGCTGGCTTGCAGGCCCAACCCAAAACCCCTGAACCAGCTGCCCGGCCAGACTTTGCCATGCTAGCCAGATGGGACCTTTTTGGACCGGACTGCTTTCCTTGTGTGTCTAAATAATGTTTCATAGGCCTGTCAATTCGGGAGTGCAAAAATATAATTCTACAACCTTGAAAGCAATTTTTAATTTGGCATCGCCGCCAAATTTTCGAGCTGGTTGACTCTAATGATAAAATAAAGTCATGCTAGTCGGCTTATATAAGATTTATTATCCTTGTTGAATTATTAGGGCTGAATGATTTTTTTTAAAGATAAATCCCCAACATTTATTACAGGCACTATTATTATTCCGCTAGCGCTAATCGGATTTTCCTTTGCGGTGATGCTGCCTTATATGCCGCCCTATTATCCGATTAATATGGATAGCGGTATTTTTTTGTACATTGGTCGGGAGATAATCCGAGGAAAATTGCTATACATGGATATGTGGGATCATAAGGGGCCGTTGATATTTTTTATCGACGCTCTCGGTTATTGGTTGGGTGGCAGAATCGGGGTTTGGTTCATTCAAAGCGTTTTTTTATCCATTTCGGTCGTTACTGGTTATGCAGTTCTTCGAAGGATTATCAACCCGATATTTGCAGTATTTGGCACTTTTTGTTGGGTGTACTCTTTCTTTTTTATCCTGGTAGGTGGAAATTTAACCGAGGAATTTTCGTTACCATTAAGCTTTCTGAGTATTTTATTTTTTAACAGGTATATGAAAGATGGGAAAAGCGTTCACCTCTTCTTGATTGGGGTTGCGATGGGATTGAGCGCCATGCTGCGTCCAAATAATATCGGGGTTGAGTTGGTAGTTTGTGTGATTATTTTGATTTCAAATCTGCGTAAGAGACATGATGCGGTGTTTTTATTCTGGAATGTTTGTGCTATTATTTTGGGCGTGATCTTTGTCTTGGCACCAATCTCCATTTATTTTTTTGTCAATGGTGCTTTTGGAGAATTCATTAATGCCACTTTTGTGTACAATGTTCTGTATGTAAGTGGGAAGGGTTTTGCCGATCAATTGGCGATTCCCCTGTTTCTGGTCACCTTGGGTTGGCCGATCTGGTTTGCCATCTTGGGCTGGTTGGTTGTGATCAAGGATTATTTTAGAGAAAATCGGTGGTTTCCTGCCGACATGGCTTTGTTACTAATTATTGGCTTTCCCGTCGAAGTTATCCTGGATACTATGTCTGGCAGACCCTATCTTCATTATGTAATCCTACTTTTGCCGTATATCGGTTTTCTGGATGCTTATTTTTTGTACAAGTTTATCCCGCTTTTTAAAAGACAAAGTAAGATATTAAAACTTACTATGGCAATGGTGTTATGTTCGGCACTACTTTTTTCCATTTGGGGAAATATATTATTTTTAAATTGGGGAGCGGGTACCCCACTCAATGAATCTTCTGATATTATCACTTTTATCAAGGCCAATACGACGAAATCAGATACCGTCCTTGTTTGGGGGCAGGAAACAGCTCTCAATGTACTTGCTGATAGAGAGTCCCCGACCCCCTATGTTTCTCAAACATTCTTTTTATACGAAAATGGCGTTACTCCCAATATGAGACAAATTTTCTTATCGGGGCTCGAAAAGAATAAGCCTGAGATGGTGATCATAACCAGGGCGATGCCTTTTCGGGATAATGATCCGTTGGCCTTTGATGCTCAAATGAAGTTTTTTAAGCCGGATGCCGTCGATGTTTTCAGGTCATTTTCTGAATATATTCATAAGAATTATCGAAAAATAAAAACCATTCAAAATTTCCAAATTTACAGTTTAAGTAAATGATTTTGCTAATGTACCTATTCTTCCCATAGAACACCTGGGGAGAGAGCGTTCAGTGGGTTTAGGAATGGGCTATTTTACCCGCCATGTTGCACGGATTAAAAGCGAAAAATCAGCACGGTTCGGAAAGAACCATTTTGTGGCAATAACACCTTTACAATTTAGTAAGAATATATGGCATTTTTTTTGACTGGCTTAGACCCCCTCCGGTCTTCGGCCACCTCCCCAAAATTGAAAAGTGCGCAATTTAGGGAAGGCTTGATGGTTTTCCCCTGCTCTAACTGTGCTCTCCAAATGGGGCAGGCCGGGAGGGGGTCGCTCTCGCTATCATCTGACACCCCCCCGTGCTTGTTCTAATGAAGGCGGTGTTGGCTTGTTTTTATTTTGGCGCGATAGTGCATGCCATGCGGCTCACGCTAACACTACGCAGGAAACTGATGGGCGATTCCTTGTGGTTTGATCACGAATAAGCCCGAATGAACGAATTACGCGAAGTATTTTTTGGCTTCTTGTAAAATAGCGCCACGCTTAGCTCACGGTTTCTTTCGGATGGTGAAAACCGGAGAAAGATTAGCGAGCGCAGCGAAAGCCGAGGCCGTAGTACCAGCTGACGGGGGCGATTCCGTAGCGAAAGGTCACACGCTGGTTGATAGGATTGCCGCTCCAGGACCCGCCCCGCAGCACGCGGTAGGCTCCCGAAGTTGGGCCGGTTGGGTTGCTGGCTGGTGAACTACTATAATAGGTTTCGCCGTACCAGTCCGCCAGCCACTCCCAGACGTTGCCCGTCATGTCATAGGCGCCGTAAAAACTCTTGCCCTTTTCGTATTGTCCCACCGCGGTGGTATCGCCAACATTATTATTATAGTTGGCATAGGTCTTGTCAATGCTATCGCCCCACGGGTAGATCCTGCCATCTGTACCGCGCGCCGCTTTCTCCCATTCGGCCTCGGTGGGTAACCGCCCGCCCGCCCATTCACAGTAGGTCTTAGCCTGGTTCCACTCCACATAGATAACAGGGTATTCGCTAAAGTTGGAATTGCCATAATAGTTGGGCTGCTTCTTCGATGATTTGTCGGCAGGCGGCTGGCAGGCTCCCGTCTGTACGCATTGGGCATATTTATCATTGGTCACCTCGGTCTGGTCGATCCAGAAGGCAGCCAATGTTACGGTGTGGGCAGGTTTTTCGTTATCACTACCCGTGTCACTGCCCATCGTGAACGGCCCCTCGGACACAAACACCATCTGCATGCCGTCCTTGTCGCGCGTCGTGATCGATCCAAGCCCCAGGGTGGGGACAGCAGTAGCAAAAGGGGTTCTTGTAACAGCGGGCGTGTTGGTTGGCTGTTCGGTGGGTGATGCGCTCGGCGCGGCGGTCTGGGTGGCAGTGCTGGTTGGAATGACCGGGGAATTAAAACCCAATGCATTACAACCCGGCAGTCCAACCAGCAGCACGGAAACAACCAGACCCATTAGTATGCTGATGAAGGGTTTCCGAATTGGTAACCGCAAGGTTGAGATGAGCTCAAATATTTTAAGAGTTTCTATCATTTCTTCTTCGCCAGGCCTTTCGATGATGGGGGAGCGGCGCGATGAATGTCTGGTCAAATCTGCCATGTGCCGCTCGCGTCAATGGACATCCGTCAGGGCAGTAACATTGTCGATGCATCATGAATAATTGGGATACGGTAATGGTCAAAGAAAGCTTGGGCAAAGGTAAACCAAATTGGCCGCGGACGAGCGCGGAAAAACGCGGATAAAACCTTTTTATTTGATGTTGAACGAACCATTTTCCCTTGTTGAACCCAAATTTTGCGATTTTCGGATTGGTCAGCGATTATTCGAGCAAAACCGCTCGTCAATGTGCAAAAAA
>CAIMZS010000272.1 GCA_903846015.1 uncultured Anaerolineae bacterium
ATCAAACCACAGACAATCGTTCGCCCGTTTCTCGTGGGAGAACCGTTGCTGAATCTGGGCGAGGAGCGCGGGGATGATCATGGGATGCTGATTGGGAGACATGAATAATCTTAAATGTTTGTGGGACAGACCTTTGGCTCTGTCCCTTTAGCGGCTGTCATGCCGGACTTGATCCGGCATCCATGGATTGCGGGTCAAGCCCGCAACAACAACCATCTTTGCCAGCGACAATAGCTGCATTTTAACGGGCTACCATGCACACCCGATTTATCCTGATTAATACCAGTCACGCAGGCAACGTCGGCGCTGCTGCCCGGGCCATGAAGACCATGGGTTTTGATGAGTTGGTGCTGGTGGCACCGCGCTGGGCCAATGTGCTCAATCGCGAAGAAACCATCCAGCGTGCCAGCGGCGCATTGGACGTGCTTAAAAACGCCCGCATCGTCGCCACTTTGGACGATGCGTTGGACGGCATCACCCACTTGTGCGCCACCGCCATGACGCCGCGCGACTTCGGCCCGCCGACGCTGCCACCGCGTCAGCATTTTGAGACACTTTTGCAGCAGGGGATTGCTGGGCAGCAAGGCATCGGCTTTCTGTTTGGTTCCGAGCGTTTTGGCATGAGCAATGAAGACGTCTACCGCTGTCACACCTGTTTGTGCATTCCGAGCGACCCCAAGTTTGGGTCACTCAATCTTGCTGCGGCTTTGCAGGTGATTGCCTACGAGTGGCGGCTTGCCCTGGGCGCCCATGACATGCAGGTAACAACCGCAGCGCCAGTGCTGGCCGACGCGAGCCAATTGGCCGGCATGTTGGCGCATTGGGAGAGAGCTCTGGTCGCCATTGGCTTTCTGGACCCGCAGGCGCCCAAAAAACTGATGCCACGCCTGAACCAGCTATTCAACCGGGCTGCTGTCACGCAGGAAGAAATCCACATTCTGCGGGGCATTGCCAAAACCATGGATCAGGCTGGCGCCGCGCAGCAGGCCCTGCAGGAAACAGTGTCACATCCAAAAAGCTAGACTCAAGCCATGTTTTCACGACTTCGTTCCGATATTCAATGCATTCTTGAGCGCGACCCGGCGGCCCGAAGCGCCTGGGAAGTTTTGACTTGCTACCCTGGTCTTCATGCGTTGGTGCTGCACCGGCGCGCTCATTGGTGCTGGCGTCATGACTTCAAGTGGCTGGGGCGTTTCATTTCGCACATCGCGCGCTTTCTCACCGGTATTGAAATCCATCCTGGTGCCCTGATTGGCGAGCGGGTTTTCTTTGACCATGCGATGGGCGTAGTGGTGGGCGAAACGGCTGAAATTGGCGATGGCTGCACCATTTACCAGGGCGTTACCCTGGGCGGTACTTCACTCTACAAGGGCGCCAAGAGGCATCCGACGTTGGGACGCAACGTGGTGGTGGGCGCAGGCGCACAAGTGCTGGGTGGCTTCACGGTAGGGGACGGCGCCAAAGTGGGCTCCAATGCGGTGGTCACCAAGCCGGTGCCGGCCGGTGCCACAGCAGTCGGTAACCCGGCCCGCATCATCCAGGCCGAGCTCGATGTCAAGCGTGAGGAAGCGGCTTCGAAAATGGGATTTTCAGCCTACGGTGTGACACAAAATGACGATC
>CAIMZS010000273.1 GCA_903846015.1 uncultured Anaerolineae bacterium
CCCCCTTGTTTTCGCCAAAATCAATTTTATTGGCGAAAATTGTTTGTTTTATGACCTGCAATATTCGAACAATAAAACAGGGAGGCACGTCAGTACCGTGCCCCCCTGTACCCTATTTACGACTAAACGATTTTTGCCAATGCTTTTTGTTCATCAAAATCCAGTACTTTTCCCAGTTCCAGCAGGATGATCAGGCGGTTTTCCAGGCGCACAATGCCTTTCAGAAAGGCCGAGTTGACCGTGCTGACCATGGGTGGCAGGGCTTCGATGGTATCATCCTGCACCCGCAGCACTTCCGAGACGCCGTCCACTACCACGCCGACCTTCAGGTTGCCCATCGTGACGATGATGATGCGGGTCTGGCGCGAAATTTCCTGGGTTTCCAACCCGAAACGAATGCGCAGATCGATGACCGGCAGCACAGCGCCGCGCAGGTTGGTGACACCCTTGACGTAGATCGGAGCCTGTGGAAGCTGGGTAATCGACTGCATTTTGATAATGCTTTCTACTGCGGCAATGTTTATGCCGTATGATTCTCCAGCCAGATCAAAAACTACCAGTTGCTGTTCCATGTTTATCTCCTATACTTGATCTCAATTCCTGAGCCCCGCGCGCAGGAATGGGGAAACCCAACCCTGGCGCGCGGGGGATCTTTATTCTTACTTTAGCTTGAACTGGGCCACAATCTGCTGCAGGCTTCTGGCCATTTCCATCATCGAGGCAGCCGATGCCGAAACTTCTTCAACTTGGGCCGAGACTTGCTCGGTCGAAGCCGAAACTTCTTCGACCGCGGCGCTGTTCTGTTCGCTGACCGAGGCGATATTCTCGATGGCCTGCGTCAGTTCGTTCGAGTTGGCAGCCATTTCTTCAGTGGCGGCTGTATTTTCTTCGATCACGGCTGAAACCGAGTCGACCGCACCAACCAGCTCGCCAGCCGCCACGCTGACCCGCGCGGCTGCACTGCCGGCTTCTTCGGCCTGCTTGTAAACCGATTCGGCCGCACCCAGGATATTGTTAAGCACTTCACCGGCTGAATTAGCGCGCACCACCCCGGCTTCCACTTCTGCAGCGGATTCCTTCATGGCTACCACAGCTTCATTGACGGTCTTCTGGATACCTTTAATCAAACCGGCGATTTCCTTGGTGGCCAGGCTGGATCTTTCAGCCAGCTTGCGGACTTCATCGGCTACCACGGCAAAACCCTTACCCTGCTCGCCGGCCCGCGCCGCTTCAATTGCGGCGTTGAGCGCCAGCAGGTTGGTCTGGCTGGCGATGTCTTCGATTGTTTCCACGATCGCGCCGATCTCCTCAGAGCGCGTGCCCATCTCTTCCACGCGCGAGGCGGAGATACCGACCTTGGTGCGGATGACTTCCATACCACTGATGGTTTCCTTGACGGTCTTGGCGCCATCGCGTGAGTAGCGCGCGGCTTCGGCTGAATCACGGGTGACAGCCTGGGCATTATTGGTGACCTGCTCGATGGCGGTGCTGATGCGTGAAGCCACCTGTGAGGCCTTGGTAACGGCTGCAGCTTGTTCCTGGGCGCCGCGTGCCACGCCATCGATCGCGCGGCTCATCTGTTCGACCGAGCCGGCTGTCCTGGTGACACCTTCGGTTTGTTCGGTGGTGCCCTTGGCAACTTGCTGGATAGTAACGGCGATCTGGCTGGTGGCTTCACCAGATTGTTCAGAAGCCTTGGCC
>CAIMZS010000274.1 GCA_903846015.1 uncultured Anaerolineae bacterium
CGCTTCTCGTCGCCATCGGGCAAGACCTTGACCATGTCAGCGTAATACGAGCACTGCATGATCAACGAGAGCGAACCTTCGACCACGGCTTTCTGGAACAGCAACATGCGCTTCACATCGGCATGTTCGATGATAGGTATCTGTGGTTTGGCTGGGTCTTTTTCGTTTGGCTTGCGTCCCTGCAAACGCTGGCGCGTATAATCCAGCGCGGAATAATACGCTGCGGATGCAATCGCCGCCGCGCCCATGCCGACTCCCAGGCGGGCTTCGTTCATCATCTGAAACATGTAGCGCAATCCCTGATGCGCTTCGCCCGCCAGATAGCCGCGACAGTCATTGTTCTCTCCGATGCTCAGCCCAAGGATGGGTGCGCCACGGTAGCCCATTTTGTGATAGACCTCACTGGCAGCGATATCGTTCGAGACAAGTTTGCCGTTCTCGTTCATGCGTTTCTTTGGGACGACAAATAACGAAATGCCTTTCACGCCCAGCGGAGCACCAGGGATTTTTGCCAACATCAGGTGAATAACATTGTCCACACCATCATGCTCGCCTGCAGACGTGAAAATCTTGCGCCCGCGCATTTTGTAGAAGCCCTCGGCAGTGGGTTCGGCGATCATCGTCAGGTCGGTCAAAGAACTGCCCGCCTGTGGTTCGGTCAGCGCCATGGTGCCTTGCCACTCACCGCTCAACAGTTTGGAGACGTACGTATCAATCAATTCCTGTGAACCGAAGTTGATGATGAGACCCGCCGCGCCTTTGGAGAGACCTGGGTAGACCGCGGCGGAATAATTGGCAGCGGAGAAAATGAAGTTGCAGGCGTTGTCCAACATCAGCGGGAGTTGAAAGCCGCCGACAGATTCGGGATGAATGGAACCAATCCAGCCTCCTTCGCCAAAGTCACGCATGAGTTTGCGAACGTTGGGATGCACTTTGACCGTTCCACCCGCCAGTTCAGGCGGATTTCTGTCCATCTCGGACAGGATCGGATACAGCGACTCTTCCGCCATCTTCATGCCAGTGTCAAGCACCATGTCGAACATCTGACGGTCATGAGCCTGATAAAACTCGTACTTCGTCAGCGACAGGATGTCAAAGGCTTCATAAAGCATGAATTGCAGGTTGCGTTTACTGACAAATTTCGCGGTCATTGTTACAGCTCCTGTTGTCCCCTGCTGGAACTGGGACTGACTCGCGGTCTTCTACCAGCCAGTGCGCGGGCGGAAAAAACCACAACATCCTCATCCCTTTGGTTTTGAATCTTGTAGACGGCGGATATCAGGCCGCGCAAATCATCTTTCACATCCAATGCAGAGACTTCCATCCGGCAGTGGATGGTGTCGCCGATTTTAACGGGGTTATAAAAACGAACGCAGTCCATGCCGTAAAAGGCGATGAAGGACTTCGGCAGATGGACATGTTCTCCGAGACGAAAGAGCAATGCCGTACCGATAGCGAGGGTCAACATGCCGTGGGCGATGCGTTCTCCAAACGGCGTGGATTTGGCATACTCAGCGTCAGTGTGCAGTGGATGCCAGTCACCCGTCAACGATGCGAAGTTGACAATGTCCGCTTCGGTGATGGTGCGGGCAGGGGAGATAAAACATTCGCCCAGGGTGTAATCTTCAAAAAACAACTTCTCCACGCGGCTCACTCCTGTGCTGGCTTGAAATATCGAATCGCCAAAATATTTGCTTCAGGTGAATCAGCAAAGACGGGCTGCATGCGCATTCCAATTTTCAAATTTTTGAATTCCACTTCGCCGATGAGATGCGCCATGCCTGTGTCGGCTCCATCGAGTTTGATAATGCCGTAGAAAACGGGAGCGGGCTGGTTTGATTCGTGATCTCGGGCTAGAACCGATACTACCTCGTAGTCGATTCGCGTAAACGTTTCGAGCGTCCCATTGAGACCAATCTCCAGCATGTCATCTTCTGAAAGTTGGGAGAAGCAGCGTCCGCATGTGTTACGCGGCGGAAAGTAGACACGGTTGCAAGTGCGGCAGCGAATGCCGAGGATTTTCTTTTCGTCGCGCAGGGCGATGAAAAAGCGGCTGCCGACTTTTCCAGCGTAGTAACGGCTGGATGCGGTGATGTGCTGGTCAACTTCGAAGTATTCCCGGTACTCGGACGGGGCGAAATTATCGGTCATGCTTCTCCAATTGGAGCGAAGTGCAGGATGTCGCTCAGATCGCCTATGCGTTCAGCTTGCGGACGCAAGACTGCGCGCACGCGCATGCCCACCCAAACTTTTTCAATGTCTGGTTCGACATCGATGAAATGTTCGATACTCGAGTTCGCTCCATCGAGCCTTACAATGCCATAGGTGTAGGGCGTTTTGTGCGGCTGCCCCGTGGTCGGGTCGGTAAGCGGCAGGTGGACGATGCTGAAACCCATCAGCGTGCCGTCGTGACTGATCTCAACCCATTCGCCATTTCTTACATGGCAGGCGGCGCAGACAATGCGCGGCGGCATTTGCACACGTCCACAGTTGGGACATTCGATGCCGAAAAATTTTCCATTGTCGCGCAACTCGATCAGGAAGCGCGCCAGGTAACTGCCCGCCGCGAAGCAATAAGGGATATCTACAACCATGGGTATGTTGACAAATTCCCTTTCCATCAGTCATCCCACTTTTTCGAAAGCGCCGTCATCACTGTCCAGTTGGTGCCACCGTAGGCCGTGGTCAAGGCCCAGTTGACATCCTTCGGCACTTGATGCTCGCCTGCATCGTTGCGGATTTGCAAGGCGGCTTCCCAAATCCGCAGCATGGCAGATGCGCCGATGCAGTTCGTCGAAAGCACGCCGCCCGATGGGTTAACTGGAATCTGCCCGTTGATTTCGGTCTTGCCTTCTTCAATCATGCGGAAACCTTCGCCGCGTTTGCACAATCCCAAATCTTCATACCAGACCAGCTCCGCCCACGTGGCGGGTTCATAGACTTCAAAGACATCGAAAAACGTGGCAGGATTTTTCACGCCCAATTTTTTATAGAGTTTCTCTGCGCACACCCGCGAAAAAATCGGCTGAGTGTGCGTCACATCGCGCCAGTTGAGTTCGAACTGTTCGTTGTGTGCCGTTTCGGTCGCGCGGATCCAGACGGGTTTTTCGCAGCGTTCGCGGGCGGTCTTTTCATCTGAGAGAATCATCGCGCAGGCTCCGTTAGATGTCGGGCACATATCCATCAGATGGATGGGATACGCCAACATTTTCGAGTCGAGCACATCCTGAATCGTGATGTCGAGTTTCAAGTGCGCATACGGATTCTTGCGCGCATTCTGCCGCGCTTTGACCGCCACCATCGCAGAATGTTCTACGCGTGCGCCATAGGCTTGCATGTACGATGCGCCCATCATGGCGAAATAACCCACCGCCGCGCCCGCCAGCGAACGCCCATATAGCGGATGCGCCACTGCGCTCAAGATGGCGCTGCTATCGCCTTCTTCCTGTTTTTCAAAACCGATGCACAGCACCTTATCGAAAAGTCCGCTGGCGATGTGATGCGCGCCTGCCACAATCGTTGTCGCGCCAACCGTGCCGCCCGTCGTGATTTTCAAACCAGGCTTGCCATACGCGCCAGTTGCATCCGCCAGCCAGCAATCGGTCATGTGACAGCCCTCGAAAAATTCCATGTTGCCCAGCAGTACCGCGTCGATGTCATCCATCGTCATGCGTGCGTCCGCCAGCGCGGCACGCACCGCTTCGCTAACCATCTCGCCCTGATTGACATCATGCCTGCGGGATGCGTGATAGGTCTGACCGCCGCCGATAATCGCCACTTTTCTTTTCATCTCGCCCTTCCCACACTTGCGCTGAGGCTACGCGGTTCTCGTCCCAACACGATGACGCATTGATGCTGTCCACAAAATCCGCTGTGACCTTGCGCCACAGCAATATCAACATTTTGGATTTGAACCCCGCTTTGCCCCATAATCTGTTGGGCTGCTTCTGCCACCCGATTCAGCCCCGCCACGTTGGCAGGCACTCCACCCAGCAATCCGCCCGACACGTTGACCGGTAACTCGCCACTGCGGCTGGTGATTCCGTTTTCAGTGAGATATCCTGCTTCGCCGCGTGCGCATAATCCCAGCCCTTCGAGCCACAACAATTCCTGATACGAAAATTCATCGCCCAATTCCACCAGGTCTATCTGTTTACGCGGGTCGCCGATGCCTGCCATGCGATACGCCATTGCAGACGCTTTTTCCAACGCCATGCAATCCGCCAGGTCGCGGTCGCCGAGATAATGCGCGTCATAGCAGGAACCGATTCCCAAAATCCAGGCGGGATGGTCGGTAATCTTTTTCGCGCGTTCTTCAGATGCCATGATGAGCGCCACAGCGCCATCGGTATCGGGAGCCACATCCAGACTGCGGATGGGGTCGGCAAGCATTGGCGCGTTCAGTATTTCATCAAGCGATAATTCCCTGCCGTTGTGTGCCACAAGATTGAGCCGCGCGTTGGCGAGATTTTTCATCACAACATGCGCCACTTGCTCTTCGCTGATTCCATACACCGACATATAGCGCCGCGCCTGCAACGCCGCCGCCGATGTGAAATCAAATCCTAACATGCGCGTGTAGATTGGGTCGAACGCCGTGTTGTTGACCACGTTCCGATTCGTTTGCGACATCTTGGTATGAGCCAACAACAGCGTGCAATCAAACTCGCCCGAAAGGA
This sequence comes from uncultured Anaerolineae bacterium, assembly GCA_903846015.1. Lineage (GTDB taxonomy): Bacteria > Chloroflexota > Anaerolineae > Anaerolineales > Villigracilaceae > UBA5195. The sequence continues at coordinate 4,680 of CAIMZS010000274.1, forward strand.
TGCCGATGGTGGCATAGTATGCGGCAGTCGAACCGTCCATCGCCATTTTTTCTTCGTTGCGCAAATGCCCGCCGATGACATCGGTAATGCCGATATCCGAGATAGTCTGCCCATCCCAAATGTCGTGAGAACAACTGATGCTGTTATCGATGTCGCGCCCAATTTCAAGTCCCGTTTGCTGAAGGACCTGTTCGATGGCTTCATATGCCAACTCGCCAACATTGACATCGGCGCGCTTCGGGCTGAAACGAGTCTGGGCAACACCTACAATCGCCACGCGGTCTGTCATTTATATCCTCTCGAAAATGGTGGCGATACCCTGACCGCCGCCGATGCACAGGGTCGCAAGTCCATAGCGTCCGCCAGTGCGTTTAAGTTGATTTATCACTGCCAGCGCCAAACGTCCACCCGTCATACCGTTGGGATGACCGAAGGCAATCGCGCCGCCGTTGGGATTCCATTTTTCAGGGTCAACAGCGTGACCATCCTGTGTCAAATTTTTCATCACTGCCAGAGTTTGGGATGCAAAGGCTTCATTGCATTCAACGACATCCATGTCCGCCAACGTTAATCCCGTTTTCGCCAACACCGCCTTGACCGCGTCCACAGGTGCAATGCCCATGTACTTCGGGTCGCGTGCTGTCACGGCACAACCCACAAAACGTGCCACCGGTTGGAAACCCAACCCGTCCGCTTTCTCTTTCGACATTAGCAAAAGTGCCACACCACCATCATTCAATCCGGATGATGAGCCAGCGGTCACAGTACCATCTTTCTTGAAAGATGGTCGCAGGCTGGCGAGTTTTTCCAAACTGGTTGCGCGTGGATGTTCATCCCGCTCAAAAATTACCGCTTCGCCCTTTGGTTGTGGCACAGATACAGGAACTATTTCTTCCTTAAAATAACCCGCCTCGATGGCGGCAATGGCGCGTTCCTGACTGCGCAGGCTGAACTTGTCCTGCTCTTCGCGCGTGATATTGAATTCTTCCGCCAGTCCTTCGGCGATGATGCCCATCGGGACATCCGTAGCAGCATCGGGGCCAACTTCGCGTGTAATCCAGGCAGGCGGTGTGAGCGAGTAGGGCGTCTTCTGTCTCTGCATGAGATGGGGTTGCGTGCTCCAACTCTCACAGCCGCCCGAGATGTAAACATCCCCAAAATCCGCACGGATAAATGCCGCGGCAGTGTTGATTGTCTGCAAGGCGGAGCCGCACTGCCGCTCGACGGTCTGCGCAGGAACCGAAAGCGGGAAACCCGCTTTCAGCGCCGCCCAACGTCCGATGTTGACTGCCGCGTTATTCGTGCAGGCGTGACCGATGAGAATATCGTTTACAAGGGTGGGGTCAAGTTGGGTTTTATCGAGCAAGCCTTTCAGAGCAAAAGCCGCCAGTTCCTCTGGTCGGAATTGCGAGAGCGAACCGCCCATGCGTCCAATGGCTGTCCGTGCGCCGTTGATGATGACTACATCCTGCATGTCAATCTCCATTACTTGCCCTTGAATTCTGGTTTTCGTTTTTCGAGAAACGCGTTCATGCCTTCGAGGCGGTCTTCGGTGCCGAAGCACAAAGAGAAGCAGCGTGCTTCGATCTCGAGAGCAGTCCGCAAGTCGGCTTGAGCACCGTTGTTGAGCGCGACTTTTGCCATATGCAACGCCACTGGTCCACGGGAGGAAATCTTCTGACAAAGTTTCGCCACCGTTTCATCCAGGTCAGCGAAGGGCACAACCTGATTAACCAGACCGATATTCAGCGCTTCCTGCGCGGAGATATGGTCACCTGTGAATATCAATTCCTTGGCTTTACCCATACCAACCAGGCGCGGCAGACGCTGCGTCCCACCGTAGCCAGGGATAATGCCCAACTTGATTTCAGGCAATCCCATGATGGCAGAATCCGCCGCGATGCGGATGTCGCAGCTCAACGCCACTTCCGTTCCGCCGCCCAGCGCAATCCCATTAATCCGGGCGATGACTGGTTTGGGGAAATTTTCAATCTCCGAACAAATCGCCTGCCCCTTGGGGACTTCGGTCAACGTTTCGATGTAGCCCTGTCCGCGCGCCATAACGGAAATGTCGCCGCCCGAGATGAAGGCTTTTTCGCCCGCTCCTGTCAATACCACGACGCGAATGGTTTCATCCGCTTCGATATCTTTCAACGCTGCCTGGATTTCCAGCATGGTCTGAAAGCGAATTGCATTGAGCACCTGCGGGCGGTCAATGGTGATGGTGGCAACGTTGCCTGATTTGTCGAGCCGAATATCTTCGTAGATCATCGCATACCTCTAAAATATTTTGAAAGGTGTCTTGCTTCCATCAGGCTGATAATCGTAAAAACCCTTGCCGTTCTTGCGCCCGAGTCTTCCCGCCTCCAACATCTTGCGATACATAACGGACAACCGGTCACTTTCCAGTCCCGTATATTCATGGATGGCATCTTGCGCCATTTGGATCACATCGAAGCCGCCGAAGTCCGCCAGTTCGCATGGACCCATCGGGTAACCTGCGCCCAACTTCATGGCTGTGTCGATTTCCTCGGGCGTAGCGACTCCATCCAGCACCATTTGCGCCGCTTCCTGATACAAGCGTCCCAACAAGCGGTTGACGATGAACCCGGGCAGGTCTTTGCATTTGATGGGTGTCTTGCCCAACTGCTGACAAACTTCTATTGCCGTTTGCACGGTCTCTTCCGAGACACCCAGCGGCAGAACCACTTCCACCAATTTCATCACCGCCGCAGGATTAAAGAAATGCGTGCCGATACATTTGTCGGGGCGCTTCGTCGCGCCCGCAATCGCGGTCACAGGCAGCACGGATGTATTCGTCGCAAAAATGGTGTGAGCCAGGCAGAACCTGTCCAACTCCGCAAAAGTTTTTTGTTTGAGTTCCAAATTCTCAGGAATGGCTTCGATGACAAAATCTGCATCCTTGACCGCGCTTTGCAAATCTGCACTCGTGCGAATGCGCGCCAGCGCCGCCTTCCCATCTTCCGCAGACATCTTGCCCTTCGCCACAAAAAACTTTTCCACGTTTCCAGTGATTTTCGCCAGCACCTTATCCAAATATTCCTGACTGACATCATACAGGCTCACCTCGAACCCGCTCGTGGCAGCCATCTGAGCAATGCTGTGCCCCATCGTCCCCGCGCCTAAAACCGCAATGTTTTTGATTGTCATCGCTCTCTCCTTTTTGAATCGGTTAACGTACGCCGTAATTTTTACCCGTGATTTCCGCCGCGCAAATCAACCCCGCCGCGCAAGCGCAGTCCATCGCCACACCGTAACCCTTGACCGTGTCGCCCGCAAAAAACAATCCGTCCACATTTGGCGCTCGCACAGGCGTTTTCAACGACCCCGCCTGATTGACATCTTTCGCCACGCCTTCCAGCCGCCAACTCACTGGAAACAACGCCCACTCAATGCTGTCCTTGAAACCTGGATAACGCCGTTCCAAATATTCCACGATTTGCTCGCACGCCCAGAACATCAAATCCTTATTGCGCGCTTCATCTTCGGTCACAGGCGCATAAGCCGTCAGCAAATGTTTCCCCGCCGGCGCACACAGCGGGTCAGACTGCGACTGGATATTCCAGCACATGTAAACATCATGCGACAACCGCTCGCCCTTCGGTATCACAAAGGTGTCCTTCATTCCCAACTTCCACTGCTCTTGCGGCAGCGCCAAATTTTTCAAACCAAAATACGGCGCAATCGAACCATAACTTTTTAACTTCTCAGTGCGATTGACATATTCTTCTGGAAAAAGACTGCGCTCGACATAGCGGAATGTTTCCTGCGTTGGGATATTACTCACCACGGTTCCACTCTGGATCTCGCGAATACTCCCGTTCTTCTGACGGATTCTCACGCCCCGAACTTTTCCGTCCCCCACCAGAATCTCCTGCAGCGCTGTTTCGAGCAGCAACTCTCCGCCAAAGTGGATGAATCTGTCGCGCACTGAATCCATCCATTGCTGAATACCGCCTATCGCAAATCCCGAAGGGAAGCGCGCCACTCCCGTTTTGAAGCGTGGATTAATCACTTCTCCAAAGTAACGGAAAATATCCCCCACCGAAATCTCTTCAGGATCATTGATAGTGGTGATGAGCGTACCCACCGCGTGGAGCATTTCAACCAAAACATGTTGACGGTCAATGCCGCGCTCGCGGCACCAGTGCGCCAGTGAGACAGGTTCATACTTGCGAAAATCATCTTCCCCCATCTTTATCGCTGAAAAATAGAATTTCAAAAATGCTGATTCGTTCTCTTCCACAATTGCGGCAATACGCGGGTCCAACTTCCCCGCGTGAAAATCCAGATACCACTCATCATCGATATACGTCGCGTTGACATTCCCCGCGAACTTGACTCCCGCCTGTTCCCCCGAGCCGATGATTTGGTCCAAATCATAAAAATATCCGCGCCCATTAAGCGAGACGCCGTGATAGCCCAGGTCCAACTGGTAGCCATCCAATAATTTACCTTTTTGAATTTCATCGAAAGATGGTGTTGTCTTCGCCAGCCAGCAATACTGCTGACCCAGCATATCTCTGTACCAGGTTTCGCCGTGCTCGAGAATTTCCCGCCCGTGCAAAGTCTTCGCCCGCCCGCCCACGCGGTTGGACTTTTCCACCAACAATACTTTTCGTCCCTCATAGGCAAGCAACGCGGCGACGGTTAATCCGCCCACGCCTGCGCCAACCACAATCGCGTCGTATTCGTTGGCTGTCATCCTGTTTACTCCAACAGCATGAACTCGTGCAGCGTCTCGCCAGACACTTCATCTTTGCACCCGTCTATTTCAATGCTGGCTTGATACGTCGCCAGGAAACGGTAATAGTGATAAAAATTTTCACCGCGTCCCACGCTGGAATCGGGGCTATTTCGCGGTAATCGCAGTGTCTCGACGACGCGCTCGGTGGTCAGGACTCCATCCACATGAATGCCGTCGCCGTGACAGGTCAAACGCAAACGCTTCGGGATGTCGCAGCCAAATAGTTCATCTTTATGCGTCTCTTCGATAACGACTTCGATCTGGTCAGTACCCAGAATAATTTTTCCATCCTTCCCCAAAAGGAAGGGTGAAACGATTGGCATTTCTTTCCGTTTAGGAATCACCCAGCCGTATATCAAGGTGTATCTGGCGTCGAAAATCCGGCCCCAATACCAGCCCCAAAATTGTTCTTCCAGTTCAAAATCGCCCCAGTTGTGGTCGTGATACGCCATCCCCGTCACTTCCTGGGATATGCCATCTACTGTCAACGTCCCCGAGGCATGTCCACGCGGAATCGGCACCACCCAACCCGTTTGATTTTTCCCATCCGTCCACAACACACCGCTTCCCGCTTTCCAGCCTGGAACATCATTCTTGATCGTGATATTCAATCCCACCTTTCCCATATCCATTGCAAGGCGATACCCATCGCCTGTATCTTCTGCGACTAAATCACCCATCTGCACGCGGCAATGATCATCCGCAGCGCTATTCTTCTGTTCAGGTCGGAGCGCCCACATCTTCACCACGGGCGGCGCGTCAGGCGGATAAATAAACAATTGCATGGTGGGGAAGTGCGGCAGCAGGAACATGTTGTGATAGTGAAATGTCACTACTGCTTTGTAGCCATTATCAAAAGAAAAATCGAAGTACCACCATTCCCACTGGTTGTTGGTATCTTTGATATGGGTGCCATCATCGGCGGGCGAAAATTCCTGCGGGCTGCGCTCCCAGCCACGTTGTCCAGCATACAAGGAAAGATAGTTTCCGAAGTCGCCCATATGATTTATCTCCGTCTATTTCTCTGGGGGAATTTTCCTTCGACCCAAATCTTGGAGCGGACATCGTCCCGAGCCATTTGAATTTCCGCGCGAAGTTTTGTCAGTTCCGCCATCTGATTTTCAATTTGCGCGATCTTGTTATCCATCATTTCGCAAAGGCGAATAAACTGCTGCTGTTCACCCAATTCATCAGGGTGCTCATCGTAGATTTCAAACAACTGTTTGATCTCATCCAATGTAAAGGCTTCTTTGGCACGGAAAACCAACTTGAGGTGACCACGTTCCCTGCGCGTGTAACGGCGCTGGTTACCATCTGTCCGCTGCGGAGAAATCAATCCACATTCTTCATAGTAGCGAATCGTGCGCGTGGTTGTCCCCAGTTCGCGGGCAAGGTCGCCGATGGAAAATAATTCTTCGGCTTGTTCGAGGGAAGGTTCCGTAGCATCTGGCATCATATAAGTTTCCTCTTTTGCATAATACTTTACGTTAACGTTAAAGTCAAGAATTTGGACATGCCAATTCCAAATCTGAAATTTGATTATTTCGCACATTTTGGCCAGAAAAGGCGATCGCGGCCTTGATGAGTACACAGGTTTGGTGGTCGCGATTTCAGGGGCGCCATGTTACTACATCTTTCATTCTTATCCAGGTTATTCCCACGGATTATGGCTGTATCCGTAATTCAAAGATTGACAGCCCAGGCCAGAAGGATATTTGTGTAATTGTGCAATTCTGTTGCGTATTTGCGCGAGTTATGCTATGATGAAAGTATTCAATTGTCCTGCTTTCCATCAATGGTAAGCACATGCGATTTCCTTAGCAAATCGCACGGGCATGGAGGGCTTTCATGATCGCAAGAACTCTCACATCCAAAATCATCGCCCTGGCACAGAAATTTCAGGTCATCACCCTGACTGGGCCGCGCCAGTCAGGGAAGACTACCTTAGTCAAAGCTGCTTTTCCAACCCTGCCGTACGTCTCATTGGAAGAACCGGATATCCGCCAAATTGCCCTGACTGATCCGCGTGGGTTCCTCTCCAACTATCCCACTGGTGCAATCCTGGATGAAATCCAAAACACCCCCGACCTGTTTTCCTACATCCAAAAATTGGTGGACGAGAATCGGCAGCTTCAATTTATCCTGACTGGTTCATCAAATTTCCTGCTACTGGAAAAAATCAGCCAAACGCTGGCAGGACGCACTGCAGTTTTACATTTGTTACCCTTTTCTTTTGCCGAACTGGAACCTGGCTTAATGACATACGAAAGTCTGATTTTCAAAGGTCAATACCCGCGCATATACGATCGTGACATTGCCCCTACCGATTTTTACCCGTCCTACATCCAGACCTACGTCGAAAGGGATGTGCGCCTGATAAAAAATATCGGGGACATCAACGCTTTTATTCAATTTACCCGACTGTGCGCCGGGCGTATCGGACAACTGCTTAACCTTACCGGCCTGGCAAACGATGCTGGTATCAGCCCGAACACGGCCAAAGCTTGGCTCTCCATTTTAGAGAGTTCCTATATCCTGTATCGTCTGCAACCTTACCACAGCAATTTCAATAAGCGGCTGGTCAAATCGCCCAAGCTCTATTTTTACGATACGGGTGTTGCTTGCTCGTTGCTCGGTCTCCATGATGAAAATCAGGTCAACTTGCATTACCTGAAAGGTGCGCTTTTTGAGAATCTGATCATCAACGAGTTCATCAAGCGCAACTTCCATCGCGGTGAGAATTACCAGCCGTACTTTTGGCAGGATAGTCATGGCAAAGAGATAGACTGTCTGCTAATAGCGGGAGAAAAAATCACACCGGTTGAAATCAAATCCAGCAAAACAATGTCCACCAGTTACTTTGACAATCTCAAATCTTGGCGTCCATTGGTGAGCTTACCTCAAGGTCAATGTTATGTGGTCTACGGCGGGGATGAGTCCATGCAAACCAGCGCTGGCACCTTTGTCAGTTGGCGGCAACTGGAACGCATCCCAGATTAAGGATCAGGGGAAAAAAGCTTTTGTGCAACCTGAAGATTTCAGTTTGGGCTGCTCGCCAGATTACTTCCACTGGCTCCATGACATATCCAAAGATATTTTTGGCCAACTGACTGGAAAGCTAACCAAAAGCCTTTTGTGACAAACGAGTTGTGGACAGTTGTGGACATACGTCTCGACTTTTGCCAAATTCCCCCAAATTGCTTGACTTGCTGTGCAAGTCGTTATAGAATCCGGTCGCTGTTGAGGCAAGAATAGCTCAACAACCCCGTAAATCAGGTTCATCGAAAACTACTCTAAATGTTACGCTCCGCCGTTTCTTTCCCCGTCGGGGCCGCCATGAGTAATTCAGGTGGCACAAGAACTCCCGAGATGACTAAAATCATCTCGGGAGTTCTTGTTCTATGTGACTTTTAGTTATTTTTGTACCAAAAAGAGTGTCCTGCGCTGGGCACTCTTTGTTTTTAAGCATTTCGAGCGCACGTTTTGGACAAACAAGTCGATCGCGGCCTTGATAGGTACGCCCGTTTTGGCGGTCGCGATTTCAGGCATGATAGGATTGAATTCGGTTGGACCACCTTCCACGTGGGTTAATCAACTAAAGATCATCTGTAAAATAAGCAGGTCTTTCTTCATTCAGGTGGCAATTCCCATCCGGGCGGTGCAAAGGCCGAAAGCATGGTTTTAGGCTTCAGGATCGCCTTGTTACCACATCTTCCATAACTCCAAGTTATTCCCCACGGATTATGGCTGTATCCGTAATTCAAGAATATAAACAAAAATATATAGGAGTTGTTATAATAGGAGCAACAACCCGGGAAACAACAAAGTTAAGGGAAATTTTAAAAGGCGGCGGTCTTCTAAAACTTCCAATCTAAATATTTTTCCAGGTAGACTGAATAACTGACGCAAGCACAAACCATGAAAATCACTCCTGCGCAAAATACCCAGACGACCCCCGCCGGCAACGCTCAAACTCCATTGATGGTACATCTCATGGGAGCGCCTTTCGCCATTTTACCAGGTGGCGAAAATATTCAATTTCAGGTCGATAATACCCTGCTGCTGATGGCTTACCTGGGGGCAAATTCGGGCAAAACCTTCCGCCGCACTGACCTGGCCACACTTTTCTACCCGGATCACGAAGAACAGAATGCCAACCAGAACATCCGCCAGGTCATACACCGGCTGCGCAAGTTATTAAAAGATGACACCCGCCAGATTCCCGGACTGTTGGTGGACGCCATGACGATCCGCATCAACCCGGATGGGCCGCTCGTAACCGATATTCAACAATTTAACGAACAATCCCAGGCCAGCCAAAAGTTCATGCAACAACATTCCCATCGCCGCTTCGAAATCTGCCGGACTTGCATGGCGAAATTTGAGAAACTGGCTTCCATCTACGCCGGTGATTTTCTGGATGGCTATGTGCCCCACACCAATGGCACGCTGGATGAATGGGTTCCACAAGTTCGCCAGGAATACAAATCCAAACTGGTTTGGGTTCTGCACTGGCTGGCCACATACCATTTTGAACGGGCGAAGCACGACCGGTGTGAAGCCTATCTGAACCGTATTCTAAAGCTTGAACCCCTGGATGAAGCCGCTTTACGCTACTACATGAAGATATTAACCAACGCCGGACATCGCAACCAGGCGTTGGTCCGCTATCATGACTTTCACCGTAAACTGCAGGCTAACCTTCACCTGATGCCGGAAGAAGAAACCATCCTGCTGGCCCAGAAGATTCGGACTGGCGGCGATACCCTCGCAGAACACATCAACCCCTTTCGCAGCAACCTGCCATTTTCTCAGCAGGAAATTAACGGCGATTACTTGCCCGATTCGACCATCCCCTTCTTTGGCCGGGAGCAAGAAATTGGACAGATCCTGGATCTACTCGAAAGCCGGGAACACCGCGTCATTTGCATAAAGGGTGTGATCGGTTCCGGCAAGACCCGCGTGGCTTTACAGGCCGCAGTACTGGAAAACAACACCTGGGCTGATCACATTTACCTGGTGCTAATCAACAAAGAGAGCTCTTTTTCGAACGATTTGATCTCAACCTTGGTACACGCGCTGGGCGTCCCCTCCAATAATTCATTTGAACACCGCAAAAACCTGGTCAATTTTCTGCATGACAAGGAAAGCTTGATCATCATCGACAATCTGGATGAATTCCCAGATCAGGCCGATGTGATCCAATATCTGGTGGGCATCTGCCCCAAAATTAAGTTCATCATTACCACCCGCAAACACCTCGGCATTCGCGGTGAAAAAGTTGTCTATTTTAACGGGCTGAATTATCCATCTCTGCAAGCAGAAAACATCGATTTCAATGCAATCGACCTGGAAGCCTTTGTCAACCGGTACAGCGCCCTGCAGCTTTTCAACGATGTAGCCACGCGCGCCCGATCGGATTTTGAGATCAACCCCGCCAACATCAGCTTTGTGATCCAGATTTGCGAAATGCTGATCGGCTTGCCGCTCGGAATTGAATTGGCAGCCTCCTACTCGCGCCTTTTCACCTGCGAGGAGATCCGTGACGGGGTCTATGGCTGTTTGAATGGTATTGAAGGCGTGCATGCTTTCATTTCTGACCGGCATGGAAATTTCAAAAAACGCTTTGAATATGTGTGGGAATCATTAACCGAGACTGAAAAAGAACTGGTCAAAATTATGCAGAAGTATCCCGAAGGGGTGGTCACGGATGACCTGCTGGCCGACAAACTCACCACGATTGAAACCCTGGTCACCCTTCAGGATAAATCCACGCTGATCAGACTGCCCGGCTCGATGGTAAAACTACACCCGTTGGTGCGGTTTTATGTCAGTCAATGAGTTGACGATTGCCAAACTCGGCCCAATATAAAACGACTTTCCAAAATAGGGTTCTCCCGTCACGCTTACGTCACGCTCACCTGTTATGATTAAATCAGACAGGTATTTTTTTACCCGGACGAATTTGACTCAACCACCAAATCTTCGAAACTGGACATACCATGGCCATCCCTTTCTCTCGTTCAACCCGCTCCATGAATCATGACCGCTTTCAACCCGGGATCATCGCCATCCTGTTCATTTGCCTGGTGCTGGTATCTTGGATCACCTGGTTTTTTGTGGGTGAACTCTCCATCTACACCAGCAGCATGAATTACACCATCCGGGAAGACGGCATGCTGCTGGGGAAATTTCCGGCTGCAAGCCTGCCACAGATCGCCCCCGGGCAGCAGGCCGAGCTAATTCTGCCGGCCCAGAATGGTAAAAACACCAAACCCATTCAAGCCGAGGTCATGAATGTGCCGGCCAACGCCTCAGAACCGGTCGAGATATTTCTTTTTTCCAGCGAGCCTGGTTCCACAGCCCAAAAAGGACAGCTAAAAATCTTGCTGGGTAAAACCTCCCCCGCCAACCTGATCTGGCGCTCCATTCAGCAATAGGCCTGATAACCGATGCAGATCCTTAAAAACAAGGCCAAAAAATTCTTTGTTCCCGAAGTGGTCCAGACTTCCGAGATGGACTGCGGCCCAGCCTCGCTCAAATCCCTGCTGGAAGGCTATGGCATTTACACCAGCTACGGACGTCTGCGCGAAGCCTGCCAGACCTCGGTGGATGGCACTTCAATCGACTCAATCGAAGACCTGGCCATCAAGCTCGGGCTGGACGCCGAGCAGATCATGCTGCCGATGGATCACGTCCTGCTGGAAGGCTTCTGGGCGCTGCCCTCCCTGGTTGTGACACGCACGCCCAGCGGACTGACTCACTTTGTGGTAGCCTGGAGCCAGTACGGCAAATGGATCCAATTGATGGATCCGGGCATTGGGCGGCGCTGGGTATTAAAAGAACAATTTATCGAAGATGTTTTCAACCACAGTTTTCCCGTTTCAGCGGAGGCCTGGCGCGCCTGGGCCGAAACGCCAGGCTTTTTGGCGCCTCTAGCCAAGCGAATGGCGCTCCTTAAGGTTCCTGAAACCATGATCTCTGAAATTGAGACCGAAGCAACCGCCATCCCGGATTGGAGCGGGCTGGCCGCGCTGGATGCCGC
>CAIMZS010000275.1 GCA_903846015.1 uncultured Anaerolineae bacterium
CTATGTATTATGGGTTAACTTGCGACTGACGAGTTATTTATTGCGAGTTACCTAAGTACCTGATGCGTTTGAAATGTTAAATATTTTCCCAATATTCACATGATAATGATTTTCTATCCCGCAATTGGGTGGGCGTATCGAAAGCCGTTTATAGTATTATATTGATACACCTGTAAGTTGGAGTTTGAAATGATTGAACTGAAAAAGAGTACGGATTTTGCCGGACTGGAAGGTCCGGTGGTGTTGGTCATTATGGATGGGATCGGAATTGGTAAAAATCCGGAAAGCGATTATGTGAAGCAGGCAAGGACTCCAAATCTGGACTGGCTGAAGGAGAACGCTCTGTATACCGAGTTGCGGGCGCATGGCGTTGCGGTGGGGTTGCCGGATGACGGGGATATGGGCAATTCTGAGGTGGGCCATAATGCCATTGGCTGCGGTCGCGTTTTTGAACAGGGCGCAGCTTTGGTTGGAAAGGCGATTGCTTCGGGGGCAATGTATGCCTCCGGTTCGGTTTGGCAGGATCTCATTTCCAATGTGAATGACAAATCGTCGACGTTGCACTTTATCGGACTGTTTTCGGATGGGAATGTGCACTCCAACCTGAATCATCTGGAGTCGATGTTACGGAAGTCTAAAGAGCAAGGTGTGAAAAAGGCGCGAGTTCATGCATTGATTGACGGGCGCGATGTGCCGCCGACATCGGCCTTGGAGTATGTTGAGCGCTTCAATGCCTTCTTGAAAGAAATCGATATGGATGGCACAGTTGATTATTGCGTCGCATCGGGTGGCGGGCGCATGAATATTACTATGGATCGCTATGACGCCAATTGGGATATGGTAAAGCGTGGCTGGGCGACGCACGTTAAAGCGGAGGGCAGGACATTTGCTTCAATGAAAGAAGCCGTAGAAACCTTTCGCAATGAAAATCCGGTTATTTTGGATCAGGATCTGCCACCCTTTGTTATCGGGCGCGACGGGGCACCTGTTGGGCCGATTGTGGATGATGACAGCGTAATTTTCTTTAACTTCCGCGGCGATCGATCTTTAGAAATTACCAAAGCATTCGAAGCGGATGAATTAAAAGAGTTTGACCGTGGCCCGAAACCCGATGTGCTGTATGCGGGCATGATGCAGTATGACGGTGACCTTGGGGTTCCTGCGCGTTATCTGGTGACGCCACCGGCGATTGACTGCACGATGAGCGAATACCTCTCGAATGCCGGTGTAAAACAGTTTGCTATTTCGGAAACGCAGAAATTTGGCCATGTCACCTATTTCTTCAACGGTAATAATTCAGGTAAGTTTCCGATGGAGACCTGGAAAGAGATTCCGTCGGATGTATGCCCGTTCGAGGATGCGCCACGGATGAAAGCAGAGGAAATCACCGATGCTGTAGTGCAGGCGATTGAGAGCGGGGACTATAAGTTTATCCGCCTCAATTTCCCGAATGGCGACATGGTGGGTCATACAGGCGTGGTAAGCGCGGTAAAATTGGCCGTCGAGGCCGTAGATGAAAGTGTGGGCAAGATTATGGATGCGCTGAAGAAGACCCATGGAATTATGGTTTGCTCGGCCGATCATGGCAATGCGGATGACATGTGCGAGCTCGATAAAAAGACTGGTGCGCTGGTGTTGGATGAGCGGGGCCGGTGTAAGCTGAAGACGGCTCATTCGTTAAATCCCGTACCTGGGATTGTTTACGATCCGTCCGGAGCAGCCAAGGCCCGTTTGGCTAATGTGCCGGAGGCGGGCATTGCAAATCTGGCGGCGACGTGTATCGCGCTGTTGGGCTTTGAGCCGCCGGAAGATTATGCTTCGAGCTTAGGTAACTCGCAACAAATAACCCCCCAATTTTTCCGAAACACTATCTGAAAACTTATGTATTCTGTGAACCCAATTTTCACACATCATTGCTAACAACATGCCC
>CAIMZS010000276.1 GCA_903846015.1 uncultured Anaerolineae bacterium
CTCGTGCTGGAACCGGGACTATCGCCTCGTGCTGGAACCGGGACTATCGCCTCGTGCTGGAACCGGGACTATCGCCTCGTGCTGGAACCGGGACTATCGGAATTCGGTCAGCAAGTTGGCTCCGATTAATAGAAATTTTGTTCGCGCTATGGCTGATCATTACATAATAATTCGATTGGGGTGTCACTAGCACGCTAATTCTTAAAGCCCCGTAATTATTCAACAGCCTTTTCAGCCTTGATGATTAAAAAAGGAGCAATATCATGACATTGTTCGAGAAAAGCGAATATCTTGTCCGTTTGGAACGCACCAAAGATCGCATGGAAAAGGCTGGTCTTGAAGTTTTGATTGTGACAGACCCCGCCAACATGAACTATCTGACCGGTTACGATGCACACACATATTATGTCGAGCAAGCCGTCATCGTGGCGCTGGATGCCGACGAACCGCTCTGGATCAGCCGCAAGATGGATGTGGCTTGCGCCCGCTTTACTACCTGGCTCTCACCAGAAAATTTGCTGGGATGGCCTGAAGAACTGGTACAGTCGCGCCTTAAACATCCGATGCAGTTTCTCACGGCTGCCATGCAAGCGCGCGGCTGGGGCCGGAAGACCATCGGCATCGAGATGGATGCGCCCCACTTCACGCCGCGCTCTTACGAAGTGATCAAATCAGGGCTGCCGGATGCGAAATTTGAAGATGCTCGCCTGCTGGTTTCATGGGTACGCTGTCTCAAGTCTCCGGCTGAGATCGCGTTGATGAAGAAAGCTGGCGTTATTATGGAAAAGGTCATGCAGGCCGCCATTGATGGAATCAATGTGGGTGTGCGTGAATGCGATGTGGTGGCAGATGTCTTGCATGCTCAAGCCAGCGGTACCGATGAATATGATGGCGATTACGCCAGCTTCCCGCCGCTGATCTGTGCCGGAGAGAAAGCCTCCGCGCCGCATCTCACCTGGACTTCTGATCGTTTTAAGAACGAGCTATCCATTAATCTTGAGCTGGCTGCAGCGGTCAAGCGCTATCACTGCCCGCTCTCGCGCACCATTTACCTGGGCAAGAACCCATCCAAACAGTTGACTGATACAGCCAAATGGACGGTCGATGGTTTGAATGCCGAATTAGCCGCCATCAAGCCAGGCGTCACCTGCGAGGAAGTTGATCAGGCCTTTCGCAAGTCAATCGCACATACTGGCATTACCAAAGAGTCTCGTTCCGGCTACTCGATGGGATTGGGTTACCCGCCCGATTGGGGTGAACATACCTGCTGCATGCGTCCCGGTGATCGCACCATCATCCAGCCCAATATGACCTTTCACATCATCACTGGCATCTGGATGGACACCTGGGGCTTCGAAATCAGCGAGAGCCTGGTGGTGACAGAAACCGGCTGTGAAACCCTCACTCACTATCCGCGCCAGTTGATCATAAAGGGGTAATTGTGGATATCCGCCAGGAGGTTGAAGCACTGAATGAAGAACTGGTCAGCCTGAGACGTGATTTTCACCAGCATCCCGAACTTGGTTTTGATGAGGTGCGCACCTCGCAAAAAGTGGAAGATTACCTGCGCGAGTGTGGATTTCAGCCGAAACGGGTAACACCCACTGGTGTGGTCGCCGCTCTTTCTGGCAGTGGGTCAGGCCCGAGCTTGATCTTGCGGGCCGATATGGATGCGCTGCCGGTGCTTGAGCAGAACGATGTGCCCTACTGTTCCCTGGAGCCTGGCAGGATGCATGCTTGCGGCCATGATGGTCATACCGCCATGCTGTTGGTGGCTGCTAAAGTTTTAAGCAGGCACAGGCATGAATTCAATGGTCGGGTAGTTTTTGTCTTCCAACCCAATGAGGAAAACTCTGGCGCCCTTCCAATGATCGAGGCCGGGCTACTGGCGGATTATCCCAGCGATGCCGCCCTGGGAATGCATCTGTGGCCCGCCCTGCCGACCGGGCAGATCGGGCTTTCGTCCGGGGCGGTCATGGCAGGCCTGATCCAGTTTAAGATTGAAATCCGAGGCAAGGGGGGTCACACTGGTTACCCACAGCAGGCCGTCGACCCGGTCTTGTGCGCTGCGGACCTGATTCAATCCTTGCAAATGATTCAGACGCGTGAAATCAGCGCCCTGGAGCCCACCATCCTGGTGATCGGCAAAATAAACGGGGGTACGGCCAGCAACATTATTCCAGACACGGTTACGCTGGAAGGGACTGCGCGTTACCTGCACGAGGACAGGCGCAATGCTGAAAGGAATCTCCGCGAGAGAATGGAGCGCATCATCGCTGGCGTTTGTGCCACCCACCGCGCAGAATATGAATTCATCGTGTTGGGCAGCAGCCCGGTATTGGTTAATGATCCGCTGCTGGTCGATGTCGTCAGACCGGCAGCGCAGGATGTGGTCGGAGGTGAACACAACCTGGTGCGTATCCTTACCCCGGTTGGCGAGGATTTTTCCGAATTTTCCAGCCGCATCCCGGCCGTGTTTCTTTTCCTGGGTTGTGGGAACGAGGCTGTGGGGGCCTGCTACCCTCACCACCATCCACGCTTTAATATTGACGAAGCTGCTCTTAAACTGGGCGTTGAACTGTATATCCGCGCCGCGTTGAAACATCTTGGATAGAGGAGAGAAAATAGATGAAAGCTCAAGCCAAAACCCCAAAAAGTGTCGCCATCGCCGAGGCTTCCATCGCCACCCAAACCCTGTGGGCCGGTGAGGAAGAATCCCTGTTGATGGGAGCCACACAGGTTCCGATTGTTTATAGCGCTGCCTATGGCTATCCGGATGTGGACGAGTGGCTGGATGTTGCCCTGGGGCGCAAACCGGGTCACATTTACAGCCGCAATACCAACCCCACCGTGCACGCCTTTGAAGAGAAGGTGCGCATCCTGGAGGGCGCTGAAGCCGCCACCAGTTTTTCCACCGGTATGGCTGCCATCAGCAACACCCTGTTCACGCTGCTTGCGCCTGGCGAGCGGGTTGTTTCGGTCAAAGATACCTATGGCGGCACAAACAAGATTTTTACAGAGTTTTTGCCGCGTGTGAACGTGGAAGCGACTCTGTGCGATACCAGCGATCACGCCCAGATTGAAGCCGCCATTGCCCAGGGCTGCAGGGTGCTCTACCTGGAAACGCCCACCAACCCTACGCTTAAAGTGATCGATATCGCCCGCCTGGCGGCTGCCGGTCATCGGGTTGGGGCCATTGTGGTAGCGGATAATACCTTCGCTACACCCATCAACCAAAATCCTCTCGCGCTTGGCGTAGACCTGGTGCTGCACTCTGCCACCAAATTTCTGGGAGGTCATGCCGATGCGTTGGGCGGGGTGATATGCGGTAATAGCGAGCTGATTGAGAAGATTTATCACTATCGCGAGATCACTGGGGCCACGCTTGACCCGATGGCTGCTTATCTGCTGCTGCGCGGGATGAAGACGCTCTACCTGCGCATCCGCCAACAGAACGAGAGCGCTCTGAAAATCGCCCGCTGGCTGGAGGAACACTCTGCCGTTGCCGGGGTCAACTATCCCGGTCTGGAAAGCCACGTTCATCATGATGTTGCCAAACGTCAGATGAAGGGTTTTGGAGGTGTGCTCAGCTTTATGCTGCATGGCGGTTTTGAATCTGTCAAGCAGGTACTGCCGCGCCTGCGCTTTGCGCATCGCGCCGCCAACCTGGGAGCGGTGGAGACTGTGGCAGGACCGCCAGCCACCACCAGCCATGTGGAATGTACTGCCGCCGAGCGCGAGGCAATGGGCATCCCTGAAGGTTTGATCCGCTACTCGGTGGGGATTGAAGATCCTGATGACCTGATTGCGGATCTGACCCAGGCTTTTGAAGGTATTCAGCGCTGAAAGGTCATGTTGTCTTCTTATCTGCTGACAACTTTGGTGGTTTTGGCATCCGCAAGTTTGCTGTTCTATGGCCTGTGGCTGTTGATTCCAATTATTTCAGGCCTGCCCTGGCTGCCCACCAACCACGAGCGCGTTCGCGCGGCGTTGGATCTGGCACGGGTGCAGCCGGGTGATCTGGTCTACGATCTGGGCAGCGGGGATGGGCGCGTGTTGTTGGCTGCCGCTCGTTTTTTCGGCGCGCGTGCAGTGGGCATCGAGATCAGCCCGCTGCACTGCCTGGCTGCCCGTTTCCTGGCGCTTATTAACGGCGTCAGTGATTCTATCGAAATTCGCCTGGGGGATTTTTACAAAGCTGATCTGCGTGACGCGGATGTTGTTTTTGCGTTTATGACATCCAGGCAGGCCCGGCGTTTGCGAGACACGCTGCCCGCGCGGCTGCCCCCAGGCGCGCGGGTTGTCACTGTTTCTTTTGATTTTGACGGCTGGCTGCCCACCCGGATCGACCGTGAAAACCTGGTTTTTCTCTACGAGATGCCGCCTACCCCCGGCAGCCTGGGCGATTTTTTGGCACAGGAACAGAACTGAATTGGGGCTATATTCTCATCGCTGCGGTACAATTAAAGTTGTTCCCGTTCGTAAACATGAATTGAATATTTTCGATCCCGGGCAGCCACCGGGAGCATTTCAACAAACTGGATACCGGTGACCCACTATGCTCATCCACTCGGCGGCACAATTATTAACCATTTCCGGCGGACCGCAGCGCGGCCGTGACCTGGGACAGCTCGGTATCATTGAAGACGGCGCCGTGCTGATCCGTGACGAGAAGATCGTGACAGTCGGTAAGACATCTGATCTGCGTGCTGCCCACCCCAACGAACCGATGCACGATGCCTATGGTTGTGTGGTCATGCCAGGCTTTGTCGATCCGCATACCCACGTCATCTGGGCGGGTGACCGCGCCAGGGAGTTTGAGATGCGCCTTGAAGGCGCAAAATATCTTGATATCCTGGCTGCTGGTGGTGGCATTATCTCCACAGTTCGCTCCACGCGCACAGCCAGTATCGAAACGCTGATCGCCCAGACCCGCTCGCGTCTTTTCCGCATGTTTGCCCATGGCTCGACCACTGTCGAGGCAAAAACCGGTTACGGTTTGCAAACGGCTACCGAACTGCGTTTGTTCAAGGCTTTGCTGGCGCTTGAAGAAGAAAGCCGTCTCGATCTGGCTTTTACTTTCCTGGGTGCGCATGCCATTGCACCTGAATATAAGGATAACCCGCAGGGCTATGTTAACCTGGTGTGTGAAACAATGCTGCCTATCTTGAGTCAGTGGTGGGAAGTTCACGCGCCAGGGCGCCCCCTGCCTTTTGTGGATGTCTTTTGTGAGACCAAGGCTTTTGATCTGGCTCAATCCCGCCAGATTCTGACCCAGGCTAAAGGGCTGGGTTTCCCACTTAAGATCCATGCTGATGAATTTGACAATCTGGGCGGCGCCAGCCTGGCTGTGGAATTGGGGGCTACGTCTGCAGATCACCTGGTGAAGACATCGGACGCCGATATAGCGGCACTGGGTCAGTCGGATACCGTGGCTGTCTCGCTGCCGTGTACGCCCTTTGGTTTGGCCGAGCTTGACTATACCCCCGCACAAAAAATTCTGGATGCAAACGGCATCCTGGCTCTGGCCACTGACTGCAACCCAGGCACTGCCTGGAATGAATCGATGCAGTTTGTTATTGCCCTGGCTTGCCGGGCGTTAAAACTGACCCCTGCTCAGGCCATCGCGGCCTCCACGATTAATTCAGCCCATGCCATTCGTATGGCCGATAGAGTTGGCTCACTCGAACCCGGCAAACAAGCCGACCTGCTGATCCTCTCGGTGCCGGATTATCGCCATCTTGGGTATCGCTTTGGAACCAACCTGGTAAAACAGGTTATCAAAAAAGGCCGGGTCTACTCTGTCGATGTTGGTTATTATCGCACCGCTTGACCACCCATGCCAGCACAGCTCGCTATTGATTTCTCAGATTATGCAGGGGAGACAGACTGGGATCATGCAGTGTTGATTGTCAGCCGGCAGTGACCGCGTGGACAAAATCGGCCAGCAGACCGTATGCGGTGGTGTGCGGGCCGGGGTCCGATTCGATCAGGGTCAAATCTCCCAATACGTCGGTCTGGAATTGAATAATGGAGGTTGTGCCCTCCACGCTGTAAAATGGCGAACTCATCGGGATCAACTCCGGCGATACCTTTCCTTTGAGTACGCCCTGTTCTTGCGCGGCGCTGCAAATCAATTTATAACGCAGGCCTTCGGTCCGGGCAGCTCGGATCATCTCCGGCGTGATACTGCGGATGCCGGTGCGTTCGATCTCGGCTGGTTTTAGCGGAGTGTTCATCAACACAGTTGCCAGTGCCGCGATCTTGATGGCTGCATCCCATCCGTCCACGTCACCGGCTGGGTCGGTTTCTGCGATCCCTATTTCTTGCGCATATTTGACCGAATCGTCAAACGATTCGCCGTTTTCCATGCGCGAGAGGATCAAGTTGGTGGTTGAATTAAGTATGGCCTTGAAGGAACGCAGTTTCGCAGCCGGCAGCGCCCCACGGAATAACGAGAAAATGGGTGCGCCGTCCATTACGGTGGCTTCGTGGAAGAACTGCCTTTGTTTTGATTTTGCCAGCGCTTTTAAATCGTGCCAGGCATGTACCACCGGACCCTTGTTGGCCGTTACCACGTGCATTCCCAAATTTAGCGCGGCGCGGATGTGGTCGATGGCAGGCTGCCCGGTGGCATAGTTGACCGGGCTGTTTTCAAAAAGCACATCTGCGCCTGATTTATTGATAAAGTCGAGTGAATCGCTGCTGGATACCAGGCTGAACTGTTCCAGTGCTGCTCCCGCCCTGGTCGCCTCTAATACTTTCGGTATATCCAGCCCGGCAGGATTGATCGCCCGTCCTTTTGAGCCGGTGGCGATCGCGGTGATGCTGAAAGTAATGCCATAGCTTTCTTTCAGGTCGGTTTGTTTATCCAATAACAATTCTGCCGTTGTCCGGCCTACATTTCCAAAACCAAGTAGTGCAAGTTTATAGTGCATGATTATTTCCATCCTGTGCAGAAACAGGGAGCAAGATGAGGTGAACCACGATATACCCGACGGGCACGAAAAAGACCATTGAAGGTCAGGAGCAAGTTCCTGGCAACCCTGTCTCGCGCTGCGTGGGAATTGACGGTCATGTGGAGTTTACAAAGGTGGGTATGGAAAGGCGCGCCGGTCAAGCGGCGGCAGCGGGAAGGCTGCTGCGGTTATCAGAGCCTGTGCCCGGATGGTCAGCATCGTCAGTTCATCCTGGTTAAGATAACATAGCAAATCTTTTACCAGGCTGTCAGGCGGGGCGACCATGATTTGCAAGGCAGAGCTGAGTTCCGGCGCTATCGGCTCGCCCGCGAAATCCCAGATTACGGTCCTGAGTTTTTCTGCCACATTAAAACACAGCCCGTGGTCGATGGCGTACAAATGACGGGTTGTTTTTTCGAAGAAGACATGGCTGCCTTTGCGGTCGGCATTGTTGGTGAGGTGGTCAAACAGCGATACCGGGCGCAGTTTTTCCTTGTCGGCCGGTTTTAAGTTGAAATAATGATAGTTGGGGTTGTATTCAATAAACTGCTGAAGTGAACCAGGGCCGTATGGGCCATCTTCCCGGAAAATCGTGTAAGGCACTAATCCCCAACCCAGCGCCTGGCTTATATGGTAGGCCGCCACTTCACGGCCCGACAGGGTGTTTTCGGGGAAATCCCACAGGGGCTGCTCGCCTTTTTGAGGCTTGTAGACGGCTTGGATTTCCTTTTCTTCATGGCTGACGGTTACCAGGAAAGTGTAATTAGAACCCAGAGTGAATTGACCTTTGAGTTCAATGCTGCCTTCGAAAAATGCTTTATGCAGAAAATCTTCGTTCATTGCGCATATTGCCCTGAAGGGAAATCTTCAGGGTCTCATAGTCTCATACCCGGTTTGTGTTTGAGTGGGAATCAACCGTAACTGTCATGCTTCGCGGTTACGCTGTGGTACTGGCGATCAGTGCCGGTAGCCATTCTTTTTTGGGCAGAAGTGACCGGCGGGATCCATCGGTTGGCTGCACTGCGGGCAAACGGGTCGTCCGCGTTGGACAACATCCACGCCCCAGCGGGCCAGCGCCAGCGCCTGCGATCGTGTGCACCAATAACGGATCACCGCCGCATTTTCAGGTTCATCGCCATCCAGCAGGATTTCGCGTGTCACCAGTACCACCAGGTCGCGTTCTTTGTCATAGCCCAGGCCGATTTCACCGGCGCGAAACATTGGATCGAGGGGTGGGTTAATGCGCATTTGTTCAACCGAAAATTCAGCCGAGGCTTCCAGCAGATCAGGGTTTTGCCGTGCGAGCTGTGCAAGGAATTGTTCAATTCCGACCGAAAGCGATTGCAGTTGGATTTTTTCGATAATGACGGTTACGGTACGGGCAGCCTGGTAGGCTTGCAAATAAAAAACTCGCTGACCTGGCGCACCGAGCGCATCAGCGGTTATACGTTCACATGGGTCGACATCAATTTCAAAACGTGGCATACAGGGTTCCTGTTGAATAAATCAGAATTAGTATACCAGAAGATTAGATGTAAAATTGCCCAGGTGAACATAATTCTCCACAAGCGATTCTGGTTTACCGAAAGGAAGGTGATCAAATGGTTCTGGAAGTTGCGCTATTGAATGTCATCGATGGTCAAACGGATGAGTTTGAAGCTGCTTTTAGGCAGGCATCCACTTACATTGCTGTGATACCTGGTTATATTTCGCATGAATTACAGAAATGTATTGAAACACCTCAGCGGTATATTTTATTGGTTTATTGGGATACGCTAAAAGCACATACTGAAGGTTTTCGCCAATCGGCAGGGTATCAAGAGTGGAAACGATTGCTGCATCATTTTTATGACCCATTCCCGCTTGTGGAACATTTTGAGTCAATTCTTCGATATCCCGATTAATTTATTTATGCAGCACTCTTGCCAAAAAGATTATTTTGATGTTGCGAGTATAATCATCCCACATCCTTTGCCAAAGGAGAGGAGCCCGTATGTATGATCGCAACAGACTCATCCAGTTACAGGATTCGCTTAATCATTGGGAGCAGACCAATCTTAAAAAGGCTCTCGCCTCCCTGCCCGAGCGCCGGGACAGTTTTATAACCACATCGTCTGAACCTGTCAACCGGTTGTACACTCCCGCTGATATCGCAGATCTGGATTACACCGAAGACCTTGGGAATCCAGGCGAATACCCGTATACCCGCGGAGTGCATGCCACCCTGCACCGCAGCAAGCTGTGGACGATGCGCATGTTTGCCGGGTTCGGCACTGCCGAAGAAACCAATAAACGCTTCAAGTACTTGCTCAGCCAGGGGCAGACCGGTCTTTCAATTGCTTTTGATCTTGCCACATTGATGGGTTATGACAGTGACGCCCCCGAAGCCGAGGGTGAATTTGGCAAATGCGGTGTGGCGATTTCATCGTTGAAGGATATGGAGATCTTGTTGGAGGGTATTCCGCTTGACCAGGTCTCCACCAGTATGACGATTAACTCCCCGGCGCCGATTGTTTGGGCCATGTACATTGCTGCTGCTGAAAAGCAGGGTGTGCGCCCGGAACAACTGCGCGGAACGACCCAGAACGATATTCTCAAGGAGTTTATCGCTCAGAAAGAATATATATTCCCGCCAGAGCCATCGATGCGGCTCGTTACCGATACGATGGAATTTGGCGCTGCCAACCTACCCCAGTGGAATACAATCTCGATCAGTGGTTATCACATCCGTGAGGCTGGTTCCACCGCTGCGCAGGAATTGGCCTTTACCCTGGCGGATGGCATGGAATATGTCCGTTGGGGCATTCAACGCGGGATGGACGTGGATGAATTTGCCCCGCGCCTGTCTTTTTTCTTTAACGCCCATAACGATTTCTTCGAAGAAATTGCCAAATACCGCGCTGCTAGGCGCATCTGGGCCAGGGAAATGAAGGAAACCTTTGGAGCCAAGAATCCGCGCTCGTGGGTACTGCGCTTCCATACCCAGACTGCGGGTGTTTCACTGACGGCCCAGCAGCCAGTGAATAACGTGGTGCGGGTGGCCTTGCAAGCGCTTGCGGCCGTTTTGGGCGGCACGCAGTCACTCCATACCAATAGCCTTGACGAGGCCCTGGCCCTGCCTTCCGAACACGCTGTCACTATTGCGCTGCGTACCCAGCAGATCATTGCAGAAGAATCGGGTGTGACCAATACCGTTGACCCGCTCGGCGGCTCCTTTTTTGTGGAAGCATCGACCGATCGCATTGAAGCCCAGGCGTATGAATATTTTCGCCGCATCCAGGATCTGGGTGGAGTTTTGCCGGCCATCGAAAGAGGCTTCTTCCAGGGAGAGATTTCGGATGCGGCTTATCGTTACCAACGCGAGATTGATTCTGGTGTGCGCCGCATTGTTGGCGTCAATGCTTTTGTGGAGGGCAATGCCCCGCCTGTGCCGATTCTGGTCATGGATCCGTTGGGGTACGAGCGTCAGGTGGCTCGGCTGGCAGAAGTGCGCGCCACCCGAGATTCCGGGCGGGTTGGGCAGGCGCTAGACCGCTTGCGGATTGCCTGCGCCGGCACCGAGAATACCATGCCGTATATTCTGGAAGCTGTCCGCGCCTACGCCACACTGGGTGAAATGATCGCTGTGATGAAGAAGGAACTCGGCATATATCGCGAGCCAACCTGGATTTAATCGCTTATCACTACCTTCCAACGGCCGTGCTAGAATGGGCACTATCGCAGAAACCGGGACCTTATTCATTCCTTCGGACGGTAAAGCTGTCAAAATCGCGGGCAACCACCACATTCTGGAAGATCGACTGCGCTTCTGCCAAGACATCTTTTTCGCGGTAGCGCCGCGAGATATGGGTCAGGATCAACTGTTTCACCCCGGCTTTTACAGCCAGGTCTGCTGCGCCTTTGGCTGTCATGTGTGAAAACTGGCGTGCCATGCCGGCTTCCTCATCCAGGTAAGTTGATTCGATTACCAGCGCATCGGCGCCCTGCGCATATTGCAGCAGGTCATCGGTGCGCCCGGTATCTCCCACCACCATCAGCTTCGTTCCGCGCAGCATCGGTCCGAGCACGTCTTCTGGTGAGATCGTGCGCCCGTCTGCGAGCGTGATCGAGCCACCTTCCACAAGCTGCCGCCGCTCTGGCCCAAAAGGAACACCCAATTCTGTGGCCTTTTCAGGCAGAAAAGGACGGCGTGCTTTTTCCTCGAACATATAACCCAGGCAGTCTGGGCCTCGGTGAGTTACCGGAAAGGCACTGACCGTGAAATCGTCACCTTCGAACAACACCCCTGGCCCAATTTCGCGGAAATGCAGCGACATGGGTGGTGTGGTGCCGCGCAGTACCACGTCATTGATCAGCGTGCGTACTCGCTCCAGGGCGTTTTTTCCGCCGAAGATTTCCAGTTCTTCGATTGCTTCCCAGCGTAGGAAAGTGGACATCAGACCGCCCAGGCCCAGAATATGGTCCAGATGGCCGTGAGTCAGCAGAATGCGCGTAAGCTGTTTGAAACCGATGCCAGATTGTAATATCTGTCTCTGGGTGCCTTCACCGCAATCGATCATAAACCGATATTCGTCGTGCTTGACGATTTGCGATGATAAGCCCCGCCTGGCGGATGGGGCTGAAGCAGAAGTGCCTAGGAATAGAATTTCAAACACATTTAATCCTTTGAATATCCCGGTTCCAACACAGTACCGGGCTTCCAGACAACACATTTGTCGTCTTGGTGCGAGAGAGTCTGAATATTTTACCTGAAATATCGGTTTTCCTTGCCCTGGATATCCCAGTTCTAGTATAAGATGATTGGATATCCCGCTTCCAAAACACGAAATGAGGCTAATGATTATGAGCATGATATTCATATTTATCGGATGGTTCATTATTAGCGCTTTGTGGGGTTTTATTCCGCTAATTGAACCACTGCGGCTTTCCGCCATATCCAGCCCTACCAAAAGAAGAATAATCACCGCTGGGAGCGCGATGCTGGCTTTTTTAACAGGGTTGGTTATGTTCGTGTGGATGAGCTGCTATGCCATGCTGGTGATCTCAGCTTATGACTCGCATGCGGATTCACAACTCTTACAGGGTCTATCTCAGACTGACGTAAAGACGAATATCGTTCCGGCTGTAAACGAGATGATACTGCGCCAGCTTTCTCTGGAGGCTGCCTGTTTGAGCATTGATCCAACTGTCTGCGCAATGGCCTCGCGCGCTTTGCAGTTCGGCAGCCCGTTGGGGATGCTTCCCATTATCAGCGCAGCCACCTTGTTCCCTGCGCTTGCTGCTGGTTTCCTGTGTTGGAAATTAACGGTTGCGCATCAATCCACGGCGGACTGATATGCTATAATGAAAATATGTTCTACTTATTCGCAGCGGTGCATTTCTCAGACTTCGGTGAATGGATGATTTCAGCATGCCGTTAAAACTACCCTTTACCAAATCACCGCCTGCCAAGGGCAAAACTGCCGCCGCCCATCGGGAAGATAAAAAGCCGGCTGCTCAATCAAAGGCCAAACCGGCTGCCAAACCGGCTGTTAAAAGTGCCGCACCTGTTCCACGGAAATCAGCCTCGAGCAAGAAACCTGCTCCTGAGCTTCCACCCTTATTCGAGATTTCTCCCGAGCGCAAACTCGATATCCTGGGCATCCTACTGGCCTTGAGCGGGTTTGGTATTGGCCTGGCGCTGCTCTCCTTCAACCGCGGGGCCCTTACTGGAACATTTCTGGATGTGTTGGATTTCATGTTTGGTTTTGGGGCAGTAATATTTCCACTGGCATTGATTGGTTTCGGGGGTTGGCTTGTGCTGCGAAAAATCGATCGAATTCCGCCTTTCTCTATCGAACGCGTCTCTGGTTTTATCCTGCTCTTGCTGTGGGTTCAGGCTTCCATCCAGGGTATTACTGACAGTGGGGGTTGGATAGGCAGTTTATTTTATCGCATGCTCGATGATAACCTGGGTTGGGGCGGCACACTTGTGGCCTTGCTTGCCTGGTTGTTGATCGCTTTAACCATGTCTTTTGATGTGAGTGTCCCTGAATTAATGACTATATTGAAACCATTGGCCGACTTGATCAGCAAATTATGGGGCATGCTGGCTGCCAAATTGCGTGAACGGTTTGCTGTCTCGAAGACCATTGCTGAAACTGCTCCCACCCAGGATGGCTTCATCCCGCTTACTTCCTCCAATCCTGTGCTGACTGGCAGCGCGGCTCCAAGCCTGGTTCCTGCCGAGATAGGTATTCCTGTCACAAGCCTGGCCAGGCAGATTCCCTGGGTTTTACCAGTAATCAAGGAGATGCTCGAGCCCGGCACAGCCCCATCGGTTAACGAGGAATTTGTAGAAACCCGCGCCCGTCTCATCGAGGAGACACTTGCTTCCTTTGGCGCGCCTGTCCAGGTGGTGCAGATCAGCCGCGGGCCCACCATCACCCAGTTTGGCGTTGAGCCGCTGTTTGTCGAATCGCGCGCCGGGCGTACGCGTGTGCGTGTCAGTAAGATTGCCGGATTATCAGACGATTTGGCCCTGGCCCTGGCTGCTCCACGTATACGCATCCAGGCCCCGGTTCCAGGGCGAAGTTATGTGGGTATCGAAGTTCCCAACAGCGAAATGGCTTTGGTGAGTCTGCGCGACATCCTGGAAGTGGATACTTTTACACGCAGCCGCAAAATGTTATCATTTGCGCTGGGTCGTGATGTTTCCGGCTTGCCGATCGGTGCAGACCTGGCTGGCATGCCGCATCTGCTTATTGCCGGCACAACTGGTTCGGGTAAATCTGTTTGTGTTAATGCGATCCTGACATGCTTGCTGCTTTACAACACCCCGGACGAAGTTCGCATGGTGTTGGTCGACCCCAAGCGGGTTGAATTGACGGGTTACAACGGCATTCCACACCTGTTGGCCCCTGTTGTGGTTGAAATGGAGCGCGTACTGGGTGCTTTGCAGTGGATGACACGGGAAATGGATCGCCGTTACCATACCTTCGCCCAGGTGGGCGCTCGCAATATCACTGATTACAACACGCGCATCAAAGCTCAAGGTCATAAGAAATTGCCTTATCTTGTGATCGTGATCGATGAATTGGCTGATTTAATGATGATCGCCCCGGACGAAACTGAGCGTACCATCACACGTTTAGCGCAGCTGGCTCGCGCCACCGGTATTCACATGGTACTCGCCACACAGCGTCCTTCGGTGGATGTGGTAACCGGTCTCATCAAGGCCAACTTCCCAGCACGGATTGCCTTTGCGGTTTCATCGAATACAGACAGCCGGGTTATCCTGGATCAGCCTGGTGCCGAGCGATTACTTGGGCGCGGTGACATGCTTTACCAGTCTCCCGAGGCCCCATCAGCGGTTCGTTTACAGGGTGTTTTTGTGTCAGATCATGAAATCCACCGGCTGGTGGAATTCTGGAAAGGGCAAAACAGCGCTGCCGTGCCGATTACTCTCGGTGGTCCAGTCGATGGCGTGGCGACAAATGCACCGCTTAAACAGGTTCCGATGTTCGGTGAAGATATTACCGCGACGGCTGAACAGGGTGACGTATTATTATCTGAAGCCATCGATCTTGTGCGTCGTGAGGGGCGCGCCTCGGTATCCATGCTGCAGCGTAAACTGCGCATAGGTTACACGCGTGCCGCGAGGTTGATCGATACCATGGAAGAGAAGAAGATTGTTGGCACTCCACAGGATGCTACCGGTGTGCGCCCTGTGTTGGATTACGGCCCCGCTGCGCCACCCAAAGATGATTGATTAGCAGGATCAGCTCATGTCAACCAAACTGTGTCCAAAAATTATTCTGGAAGGCACACGCCTCACCTTTAAGACCGAAATTGCTTTTTCGTTGAACGAACATGCCAGGATTGTAGGACCACGCAGCTACCGGTATCACTCTCCGCTGATCTCAGCCGAATGGTGCGCCTTTACTAATTTTCCGTGGGGGCGCGGTTTGATTAACTTTGAACCCCATGAAGAGGCCCAGGCGATGGAAACTTACCATACCTGGATGAGGCTGTTTGAACTGCAACGTTATTATTCCTGGATTATCGATCGATTTCATATTTCGACGCGCGCGTACCAATGGATGAACTATGCCCGCGATTATGATTTTTGTTGGCTGGAACAGCGTCTGCTTCAGCAGGGTTTCCGGCTTGTTTTCTTGAACCGTTCGCCCGAATCCTTTGCTGCTGCGCGAGAAGAACGCCTTAAGGTTTCAGGCAACCCGCGCCAGTATGATGATTTATCATTGTTTGTGACCGAACAGGCCTTGATGCGGAGGCTTGTATCTGAATCGACTCTGCCGCGATTGGAATTGGATATATCAAACAATGATATTCCTGCCGCAGTGGAGTATATTGCTGATTGGATGGAACAAACCGGGGGGTTGTATTTGGATTAGGATGAACACAAGTTTTGCCTCTTGACAGCGGTGTCAATTTGCATAAAATTGGGCGCAGTATGTATGCGCCAACCGTTCCTGTGCAGGATTTTGATGCGAAATCAATTCTTGGGAATTGCTGTTTATTTTTTTAGAAAGTAGAGAGTCGCTTTTAGCGGCTCTCTTTTTTTTGTTCCCATTCCGGTGCTTCTGCCAGCCCGGAGAGTCATTGTGGGATTGATGGCAGTCCATAATACGATGTTCTTATTGTGAAGGAGGAGTAATGGCAAAGCAACAAAAAAAAATCATCCCGGCCGCTCAAGGTAAGCTCATCGGTTTTCTGCCTGATGACACTCCCCCCATCGGCGCAATGCTGAGCCTAGGCTTTCAGCAGTTTCTGACGATGTTTCCGGCCACTGTACTTGTAGCCATCCTGACCAAGTTTGATGTGGGTATTACACTGCTTGCATCTGGTCTTGGTACCATTGTTGCTTTGCTGGTTTCAAAGCGCAAGATACCGATGTACTACGGTTCGTCATTTTCGTATATTGCAGTGATCTCTGTTGTTATGAGCAAGTTCGCACCCGATTGTTACAATTCCGCGGCAGTTTACTGCCCTGAAGGAGTAAAGATCGTTCAGGTCGGTATCCTTCTGACTGCGGTGTTTGAAATCCTTTTCGGTTTGTTGATCATGCGAGCTGGCAAAGCCGCCCTGGATCGCATTCTGCCTCCAATCATCACCGGGTCGATGGCAATGGTGATCGGTATCGCGCTTGCGAACGCTGCGCTTGGGAATGCTGGTAACTGGGCTGCGCCCGAGTTGGCTTCAAAAACCTGGGCAGTGGCTTTTATCACTTTGATCGCGACGATCCTGTTCTCTGTTTATTTGCAGGGCAAGGGTTTGATCGGCATGCTGCCGATTTTGTTTGGCGCGATCTTTGGGTACCTGGTTGCAATTCCGTTCGGGTTGGTTAATTTCGCCAACGTAGGACAAGCCGCCTGGTTTGAACTGCCAAAAGTCACCTTCCCAGCTTTTACCAACCCAGCCGCATGGGGAATGGCATTAAGCATCGCCTTGATTTTTATCGCCACGGTTCCCGAAAGCACGGCGCATCTTTACCAGATGAGCTTGTATATTGACGACCTGGCTGTGGAAATGAAGCGTAAACCCTATAATATTAAAGAGTTGATTGGTCTCAACCTGATAGCCGATGGGTCTGACGATATTGTGGTTGGTCTTTTGGGTGGATGTGCTGGCACGAACTACGGCGAAAATAACTCGCTGATGGCTATCACGCGCAATTATTCCACTGCAGTTCTGATGACCGCTGGTGGTATGGCGATTGTCTTTGGTTTCTTTGGCAAGTTGGTCGCACTGGTCAATACCATGCCTGCCGCGGTTGTTGGCGGCTTGAGCATTTATTTGTTTGGCATCATCGGCATGCAGGGTGTGGCGCTGATCCAATCTGAAAAGGTCAACCTTTTCGATCCCAAACAGTTGGCTGTTGGCGCAGTTATCTTGATCTGCGGTATCGGCGGCAATCTGGCGCTCAAAGATGGGCTTTTCCCCTTCCAGATACCCTTTTTGTTCCCCAACGGCATTCCGGCCATTGTATTTGCAGCCATCCTGGGTATATTTGTCAATACGATCTTCCTGATCTTTAAAGCCCCCGAAGTTCGCGGCGGTTAAAACGAGGATAAATTAAAACCAAACAGGGATTGGATAACGGAATATCGTTTTCCAATCCCTGTTATCATGCCTGAAGCCTGCTCTCGTTGTACAATAGAAGTGTGATTGTAATAGATTATCAATATTTGTTTCACTGATATGGCTATCTTTTTTGCCAGCGGTCTGATGATAAATAACTTATGATTAAAATTCCCGGTTTGATTGATCCGCATGTTCACTTGCGTGAACCCGGCGCAACCCACAAAGAAGACTTCGACACAGGCACTGCCTCGGCTCTGGCAGGTGGTGTGACGTTAGTTCTGGCCATGCCCAATACTCGCCCACCCATTTTCGACGCCGAGACCCTTGAAATTGCTTTGCAGGCTGCTGGACAAAGGGCGCGCTGTGACTATGCCCAGTATCTTGGCGCTGGGCCTGACAATGCCCGGTCTGTGGCTGCTCTGGCTCGGCAGGCTGCTGCTCTCAAAATGTATCTGGATGCAACTTTTGGTCAGCTGCGTCTGGACGACATGAGTCTATGGCATGATCACTTTTCCTGCTGGCCGGGAGATACACCCATCGTTACCCATTCCGAGAGTCGTTCGATGGGCGCAGCTATTTTAATGGCTCATATTTACGGTAAACCCATTCACATAGCCCATATTTCTTTGCGCGAGGAAGTGTTGTTGATCAAGGCTGCCAAACAACATGGCATCCAGGTGACATGTGAGGTTTGCCCTCACCATCTTTTTCTGGCTGAAGGTGGCATCCCCCTTGCTCCGGCTGGCGATGACTGTTGTTCGGACGGATTGAGCGCAGGCAGGTCTGAAGTGCGCCCGCGCCTGGCGACCAGGGCGGATGTGGAAGCGTTGTGGGAAAACCTGGATGTGATCGATTGCTTTGCCACCGACCATGCTCCGCATACCCTGGTTGAAAAGGATGGCGAAAATCCGCCGCCAGGTTTTCCTGGCCTGGAAACAATGCTGCCATTGCTGCTGACGGCAGTCAGCGAAGGGCGTATGAGTCTGGATGATATTGTCCAGAAATCGGTCATCAACCCACGCCGGATTTTTCATCTGCCTGAACAACCTGAAACCTGGGTTGAGGTGGATGAGAACGCTATCTATGAGATTAAGGCTTCTGAAATGCACTCGCGCTGCGGTTGGACGCCCTTTGAAGGCTGGAAGGTTAAGGGCCGCGTCTGCCGGGTTGTATTGCGAGGCAAAACTGCTTTTGAAGATGGAAAGGTTGTTGCCGAAACTGGTTATGGTAGAAACGTAAGGGAGATTTAAAATGGCTGATGATATTACCCGCCACCTGGCGGATTTGAGTGCAGAAGTGGTTGCAGAAAATATGATCTCCTGGGAGCAGGTGATCTCGCAAATTGAAAAGATGATTCAAAAACAATCATCTAAATACTGGACAATAACAAAACTTGATTTTATCCGGGCGGTGTCAATTACTCAGGAGGCCAGGCTCTTTCGCGCCGGGCTTTCGCGCGTGTACTTGACCATTTCCACCGCGCAAAAGCGCGGCCTCGGCAGGGGAGATCGCTTTCTGCGATTGATCTGGAATGATGCCAACATCCCAACGATTGAATTCTGTATGTATGGCAAAACTTCCTTTCAAAGCTATCTGCTGAATAGCTTTGATGATCCGCTTTTCTTACTGATGCCATATCTAAAGCGCTTATGGTATGAGGGTAAAGACAGGCATTCGACGGATCAATCAATAGATGAAACGATATAAGTAAGGCCCGATGAAATGGTGTTAAACAGGATGTGTTCCATCCATATCGGCTTTTCGAACATACTTTAAGCATGTGTTATTGTGACCATGCGGGCGATTTTCCTATGATGGTAGATTGCCAAACAATAGTTTATTGCGATGAAGAATTTACAAGGAGATCATGCTATGCCTTCAACCCCTAACAATCCACACCTGCCATTTGGCGATGATAAGAATGCGCCCTGGTACGGTAAGGATATTTTATCCGTCAAACAATTCAGTCATGCTGATCTGGAATACGTATTTGGTGTGGCGCACGAGATGCGTGGCATGGTCGAACGTATCGGCACATTCGATCTACTCAAAGGCAAGATTCTTGCCAACCTGTTTTATGAGCCTTCTACGCGTACATCTTCATCTTTCACCGCGGCGATGGAGCGGCTGGGCGGGAGCGTTATCCCGATTAGCGAGGTGAAATATTCGTCCGTCTCCAAGGGCGAGAGCCTGCCTGATACCATTCGCACGCTGGAATGTTATGCCGATGTGATTGTCCTGCGTCACCCCGAAACCGGTTCCGCCGCCATTGCCGCGCGGGCGGCCAAAAAGCCAGTCATCAATGCAGGCGATGGCATCGGTGAACACCCCACCCAGGCTTTGCTGGATGCCTTTACGATCATCGAAGAACTTGGCCGCCTGGACAACCTGACCGTCACCATGCTTGGTGACCTGAAATATGGGCGTACCGTTCATTCATTGGCGCGCTTGCTTTCGAATTTCAGCGGCATCAAGCTCAATTATGTCTCACCCGAGATCCTGCGCATGCCGCGAGAGGTCATGGAAGAGGTTGCTGAAAAGCAAATTTCGCAGGTCGAATATGTCTCGCTTGAGCAGGTGCTGCCCGAGACCGATGTGCTCTATGTCACACGCGTCCAGAAGGAACGTTTCGAAGATCAGACCGTTTATGAGAGTGTCAGGGGTGCCTTTGTGATTGATCCCGAGATCATGAAATCTGCCAAAAAGGACATGATCGTGATGCACCCACTGCCGCGTGTAGGCGAGATCAGTGTGGATTTTGATGATGACCCGCGCGCTGCCTATTTTCGACAGATGGAATATGGTTTATATGTTCGCATGGCACTGCTGGCCATGGTGCTTGGGAAGGCGTAATGGAAACATTCTTTTCTTTTCTCGAAAAACGTATTGACGACTGCTCATCCTTGTTGTGCATTGGGCTTGATCCGCACATTACTGATCTTGAATACCCTTCTGCAACGGCGGCTTTCGAATTTTGCGTCAAGCTGGTCAGGCAAACAGCACCTTATGCAGCCGCTTTCAAGCCCAATGCTGCCTTTTTTGAGCAATTTGGAGCCGAGGGCTGGACAGCGCTGAAACAGGTGATCCATGTTATTCAGGATGAATCCCAGCGCCAGGGTTCGATGATCCCGGTCATTTTGGATGCCAAGCGTGGCGATATCTCGTCCACTGCCGAAGCGTACGCTGCATCGGCTTTTCAAACCCTGGGGGCTCACTGTATCACGCTGAGCCCTTATCTTGGAAAAGATTCGATTGACCCGTTTTTGAAGAACCAGGAAAAGGGCGTCTTTTTGCTGTGTAAGACCTCAAACCCCGGCTCCAGCGATCTGCAGGATATTCTCCTGCAGGACGGCGATTTGCTTTACGAACGAGTTGCCAGGCTGGCCCAGAGCTGGAATACCAAAAATAACATCGGACTGGTGGTTGGCGCAACCCAGCCAGAGGCGCTTGCGCGCATCCGCGCTATTGTGCCAGATTTGTGGTTTTTGTCCCCAGGTATCGGCGCCCAGGGTGGTGACCTGGAGATCGCTCTCAAAGCTGGCTTGCGTAAGGATGGCAAAGGCATGCTGCTGCCTGTTTCACGTGGCATCTCGCGCGCAAACAGCCCGGCTCACGCTGCCGCAGATTTGCGTGACCAGATCATCAATTTCAAACTATCGCAATCTCGTTGATCCGATCAGCTGTGCGTGTTTGCCTCGAGGTGATATAAAAAATTGGCAGCGCATTTTCACTGCAAAAAAGGAATGGAACCATGACTGAAAAATTGCCAGTCTTACTGGCGGATGGGCTGCTTGAAGCAGGCTGTATCAAATTTGGCGAGTTCACGCTCAAATCTGGGTTAATATCCCCCATTTATATTGATTTGCGCCAGATCATCAGCTACCCCAGGCTTCTTCAGCAAGTGGGGGCTGCCTACTTGCCGATTCTGGCGAACCTGCAGTTTAAGCGCCTGGCAGGTTTGCCCTACGCGGCTATTCCAATCGCCACCGCCGTCAGTCTTGCCGGAGATTATCCGATGATTTACCCACGCAAGGAGATAAAAACCTACGGTACAAAGGCCGATATCGAGGGTGAATATCACGCGGGTGAAACGGTAGTTGTTATTGACGATCTGGCTACAACCGGTGGCAGCAAGTTTGAAGCGATCGAGAAGCTGAGCGCTGCAGGTCTGTTAGTGAAGGACGTGGTTGTCCTGGTGGATCGTCAATCCGGCGCGAAGGAGTCGCTGCAGCAGGCTGGCTATGTTTTGCATGCAGTCCTGACGATTTCTCAAATGTTGGATCACTGGGAGAAAACAGGCAAGGTTGCTCCTGAACTGATCGAGGCCACTCGCATCTTCTTAACCCAAAAATAATTTCATGATTACCTGGCTCTGGTTTTGCGAGTACCAGTTTTTTATCACGGCGTCACATTATTTTCGTGGAATGAAAGGTTTGCTATGACGAAATTACCAAAATGGTTTGAATGGGCACGTGAGATTTATTCATTATCCCAAGCAGGCCTGACTTACAGCACCAACGTGTTTGATATTGCCAACTTTAAACGAATGCAGGAAATTTCGGCTGAGATCATTGCCAGCCAGTCAGAACTTGATCTACAAACGGTCCAGGACAATTTTTCCATGCAAAAAGGTTACGCCACGCCCAAGATCGATGTGCGCGCGGCCGTTTTTCGTGATGGAAAAATATTGCTTGTGCAAGAATCAGCCGATGGAAAATGGGCCATGCCTGGAGGTTGGGGTGATATTGGCGATGCTCCAGCTCAAATGGTGGCGCGCGAAACGTGGGAGGAGAGTGGCTTTACCGTCAGGGTGGACAAACTGGCTGGTGTTTATGATGCCAACCGGGTGGAGCCGATGGAATTCTTCCACGCTTACAAATTGATATTTATCTGTTCCATCATGGCTGGAGAAGCTACAACCAGCAAGGAAACACTTGCGGTTGACTTTTTCTCGCATGATGATCTGCCGCCGCTTTCAGAGGGGCGCACAAATATATCTATGATCGATGAAGTTTTTGCACAACTTGCAGACCCGGGCCGCCAGGCTTATTTTGAATGAGCCTGAAACCTGCTCGCACTGCCAGATTTTGTTCATAGCAGAAGAGGTTTGCTGATGTATTCGTTTTTTCGGGCTTTGCTATTTCGGCTTGAACCAGAAACTGCTCACAATCTCACCTTGCAAATGGTGCGCCTGGCGGGTATGCTGCCGCCTGCTCGCAGGTTATTGGAAGGGTTGTTTTCTGCCCCGCCGAAACCGGTGGAAGCCTTTGGATTGATTTTCAAAAACCCGGTTGGTCTGGCAGCGGGATATGACAAGGATGGTATCGCCATTCCAGGGCTATCTGCGCTTGGTTTTGGGCATATCGAGATCGGGACGGTTACACCGCGGCCCCAGCCAGGGAACCCAAAACCGCGGGTGTTTCGACTGTTGGAAGACCAGGCGGTCATCAACCGTATGGGGTTCCCCAGTCGCGGCAGTGAATATGTCCAAATGCGCATTAATCCGTCATTAGCCAGGGGTTTTCAGGAACGGTTGACCGGTATTCCCAGTCGAAAAGCTCCCAGACCCAATTTCGCGCGGAATTCGATCCTGGGTATTAACTTGGGCAAGAACAAGGAAACCCCCAACGAGCAGGCCGTGTTCGATTATGTGGCCCTGCTCCAAAATTTTGCATTAATGGCTGATTATTTGACCATCAATGTCAGTTCACCTAATACCATTGGGCTGCGCAGCTTGCAAAGCCGCGATGCCCTCGAAAGCCTGCTGAAAAATTTAAATGATCAGCGCGTGCTTGAACAGGTTCATTGGAAGAAGCGTTTACCGCTGTTGGTAAAGTTGGCTCCGGATCTCAGCGACCAGGAACTCGACGAAGCGGTCGGTGTCATCCTGGATACGGGTATGGATGGCATTGTTGCCACCAATACCACGCTGGCGCGGGATGGGTTGCGTTCTCCGAACCGGGTGGAAAGCGGTGGTCTGAGCGGTAAGCCGCTCAGACCTGGCAGCGACGTGATGCTTGAGCGGGTTGTAAAAAATGTGGCCGGGCGCATCCCGATCATCGGTGTTGGAGGCATCATGGATGCGGACGATGCCAGGCATAAGCTTGATCTGGGGGCGGCATTGGTACAGGTTTACACCGGCATGATTTATGCTGGTCCGGGCCTGGTCAAACAGATTGTGATGAAAATATAAAAAGGATGACCGTTCACGGGTCATCCTTTTTATATTTCTGATGTATCAAGTAGGTTTTATGGCTGCGCAGGGTGAAGTGCAAATTCCAGCGATTCTTTTGGGTTGAGCACTAATTCTTTAGGCAGCGGAATGGGAGTCAGGTCAACACCGTTACGGATTGAATCGACCGGGATATAGTAAAACTCGATGGGCGCGCTCACAATATCCTTATTCTGAAAGCCAAAGAATACATACGAAAAGTCCGGGCTCCAGCGCGCGTCAGTATAACAACAGCGTGTTTTAGTGGTAGCGATCGGGTTTTCCTGGGTACCCTTATGTAAATCTGTTGAATAAGAATACATGAAGCCCCACTCGTTATTGTGGTCGAGTGTATTCAATAGGAAAAGGAATTTACCATCCCAGTCAAAATCGGGCAGAGTTCCGGTATTTAGATAGCCCTCGGGTTCAAAACGCGTGCCGGGGAATTCATCCAGTGTCCTCAATTTGGTCGGGTCGCAGTAGCTGATATCCGTGAGCCGGATCAGGTCAACTGCCTGCCCATTGGCCCCGACACCCTTGAAGAGCCAGGCAACATTCTTGCTGTCCTTGCTCCAACGGAATTCTTTCAGGATGATGGCTGCCAGGGTGTTTCCGGTGAAGTTGAGGCAACCCTTCATCGCTACGAGACCATCCCGGCCGCTAGCCGCTTGGAGCTTGGCGATATCGAATGGTACGATGAACATCTGTTTGTTTAGCGAGATGGCTACCTGTTTGCCATCCGGGGATATCCTTACCTCATCCAGATCAGATGCAAACTTGAATGTTGCGATTGTATCGAAGCGGCTCGTATCGGCGTCAACTGTATTGATGTTGGTGCCGCTGATGAAAACCAGAGAATTTGTGCCCGGGATCCATTGCAAACTAGTCTTAGGAATCTTGGTATTTGTCAGCGCATGCGCATCCGAGCCATCCAGGTTCATCAACCAGATTTCTTTATCGGCGATGAAGGCGATTTTATCTGCGCCGCCGAGCGAAGTTGGCGCAGCGGCGGTTGGGCTGGCGGGCACGGTCAGCGTTGCCACTATTGCTTCAGTTGCTGCGGTGGTGGGAGTATCGATCGGCGCGGTGGTGATTGTAGCCTGCACGATTGGCAGGTCTGTTGCGGGTGGCTGAGTGGGTGGGGCGGCGATGGTTTGGGTGGCCGTGGGCTGTTTTGATGGCCCAAAGGGTAGGGCGATGGCTCCCGAATAGCTCAGGGCGCCAATTACAACTACACCGATAACGCACAAACCGATGAATCCACCGATGATCAGCAATGGCATTGTGAGACTGGAACCAGCCTGCTTGACAGGTGCGGGTGCGCCAAGTTTTGTCTTGTTGGCTACCAGGCGCGTTTTTGATGGGATCATTTTTGTGGCTGTCATCGATGCGGTTTTAATGGCTTCAGCCCCGCTCTGACCGCCTGCCACTGCTGCCAGGGCTGCATATAATTCCCCGGCGTTGGAGAAACGATCATCTGGACTTTTAGCCATCGCCTTTTCAATAACGGCTTCCACCGCAGCAGGTAGGTTAGGGTTTACGTCCAGGATGTGCGGAATCGGGTCGGTGATGTGTTTTACCACGATCGCCATCGGGGTTGTGGCTTGATAGGGCTGTGTGCCTGAGAGCATTTCGTACAAAATCACTCCAAGCGCATAAACGTCGCTGCGCCCATCCACCGTCTCACCCTGGGCCTGTTCCGGGCTCATATAAGCGGGCGTGCCGATGATGGCCCCGCCAGTCATGGTGGCGCCTTGTGATTGGGTGATCTTGGCAATGCCAAAATCGGAGATGTACGGTTCCCCGCCGCGGTCAAATAAGATGTTGCCTGGTTTCAAGTCGCGGTGTACCACGCCTTTGAAGTGAGCTTCGTCCAGCGCAGGCGCCAGGCGATCAATGATCTTGATGGTTGTCCCGAGTGAAATTGGGCCCTTGGCGATAATATCAGCAAGTGACCCGCCGGTCATGCAGCGCATGACAAAATAAGGTTGTCCGTCTTCCTCGCCTACATCGTACACAGGGACGATGGCCTGGTGCTCCAGGGCGGCAATTGTCTTCGCCTCGCGTTCGAACCGCATCCGGAACTGCGGATCATGCAGCATTTCACGCGGCAACACTTTTAAGGCTACTTCCCGTTCAAAACGCGGGTCGTAGGCTTTGTACACGGTGGCCATGCCGCCGCGTCCAAGTTCGGATTTGATTTCGTACCGGCCAATTTTTTGCAGAGTCATAGAGTTTATTTTAGCACCGATGGAATAAAATACATGAAATAAAAATAGCGCGAACTGAGTATGGTTTGGTAGTTGTTCTTATGTATAGGCTTTATTTTACAATTTGCCGATATGAAATGCAAGCATAAATCAGATTATCTTCGATTGGTTTTATTGTTGTTCGTTGCGCAGCATTGCAGTATAATTTTACGGTTGGCCCCGGTAGTTCAATGGATAGAACAGGGCACTCCTAAGGCTCAGACGCGGGTCCGATTCCCACCTGGGGCACCATCAAAGAAGACGCGCTCTCTCCAGCACTGGGAGAGCGCGTCTTCTGGATTAAACTCCGTTGATGGCGAAGAAAATCATCCCTTGCTGATCTTAATCAGTACTTCTTGAAAACGCTGCACTTCTTCGATGGTGTTGTAATGTACTGCGCCCACACGCACCATCCCGCCTTTGTCTTCCACGTTTAATCGTTCGGTCACCCCGATGGCATAATAATTCCCATTCCAAACATAGATGCCGTTTTCACTGAGCTTTTCGGCCACCTGTTGTGGGCTCATATCCTTTATTCTGAATGCGAAGGTTGCCACACGTTGTTCCAGCTTGTTCGGATCGTTCAAGCCGTAAAGTGTCAGACCAGGAACCGAGTTCAATGCGCTTAGCAGGCTGCGGCCAAGGTCGGTTTCATATGTGTGCAATGCTGCCATAGCTTTCTTCAGCTCCAACCGTCGACCGGTATAACCCTGTTCCATTAACCCGGCAGCATATTCGCTGCCAAATTCCTTGCCGAGCCATTCGAAATATTCGACCGCCCCCAATACACCAGCGATGCCCTCATGATTTTGAGTCCCAGTCTCGAATTTATACGGGAGCTGATTGGATGCTGGCCGCACCTTGTAGGCAAACAACTGTTCCAGCAGTTGTGTCTTACCGTACAGGATGCCAGCGTGTGGGCCGAACCATTTATAGGATGATGAAACCAGGAAATCGCAATCCAGTTTTTGAACATCGATTGGTCCGTGAGCTGCATACTGGACTGCATCGACATAGACCAGGGTGCCGGCTGCGTGCGCCATTTCAATGATTTTCTCCAGCGGGTTGATCGTGCCCAGCGCGTTGGATGCATATCCTATTGCCAGAAAGCGAGGCTTGCGTTCCAGGGCCTTTTGTAGATCGTCTAATTTAAGCGTCCCATCTTCAACGTCAAAATCGACCCAATGTATTTTGCAGCCGCGATCAGTCGCGGCAAGCACCCACGGGCTGACGTTAGCGTCATGATCCAGCCTTGTGACCACGATCTCATCACCAGGGTTCCAGTCGAGCGAGATTGAACGGCTAAAATGCAGGGTTAGCGTGGTCATATTTGCCCCGAAGATGATGTCATCCGCATTGGGCGCATTATAAAAGTCCGCCATCGCGGAGTGAGCTTCATGGAGGATGACATCCGACGCAATGCTGGTAGCGAAGACGCCCTGGTGGTTGGCGTTGCACTCGACCAGATAATTGCTGATACGTTCCAGCGATTGTTTGGCAATCTGTGTACCGCCTGGGTTGTCAAAGAAGGTGGCTGGTCGATTAAGTGCGGGGAATTGGCTGCGGATGGTCGCTAAATCAAGGGTCATGGGTTATCTCCAAGTGGGTTGATGAGGTGATGTCTGTATTATAGCCTGTTCGCCCAGTTCATATCGAGTTGAAGTAGATCTGGGTGGTTGTATTTCGTTGCGCTTTTAATTCAACAAGTGTTTGTGATACTGGAGTGCCAATGAGATTGAAATAACTTCACGATGCGGTTTGAATTTTACAGATTTTCGATATATACTTCCAGCATATCATTTTTTTATGGAGCCCATATGTTTGGAAAAATTCTTCTTGCAGTCGATGGTTCAGAAAATGCTTTGCACGCAGCCAAAATGGCTGGTGAATTGGCGCGCACAATGCAATCTCAAAATTTGCGTATTGTCACAGCCTTCAATGCGATACCTTCTTATCTTGGCGAGCCTCATGTGCAAGCCGCCATCGATGCCCGTTTGAAAGAATACAATGAAACTTTACGAGTTGTGTTGGAAGCGGTTGGGGAAGTTCCATCTGAGATCCACACCGAGTTGATCGAAGGCTCTCCAGCTGAAGCTATTATTGAAGTAGCACAGACCCGCAGTGTTGATGTCATTGTGATGGGCTCACGCGGTATGGGTACGCTGGGCGGGTTGCTGCTGGGCAGCAACAGCCAGAAGGTTGTTGCGCATGCCCCCTGTCCGGTGTTGATTGTGAGGTAATTATTCAAAGGATTGGCCCTTAAACTCCGCTTCTGCCAGTTCCTGGGGTGTGTTGACGTTGGCAAATGCCAACCCATGCGGGTCGAATGGCAGACACTCCTCCGTGGATAGGGCTTGAACTTTTACTTTGGAAAACCATGATGTCAATTTCCATTGATCATTGTCCAAAGCCCATTCCACCGCTGGCAGGCATGTAGCTCTGCGGTAAACGGCATGTAAGGGCTCGTAGCCATACGGCAAGAGTGGAATGACTGCATCTGCGGTTTCGTTTTCCAGCAATTTGGCCTGGTGTGCCAGCAATTCTGGATTTGCAAAAGGCATATCACACCCAATGACGACTACCAAAGGCTGCGTGGCGTAATACAGGGCGGTGTACAATCCGCCCAATGCGCCACGCCCGGTGCGGATATCCGGAAAAAGCGGCAGCTCCAGGAAAACGAAACTGGCTGGTTGGTTGGTGATGACGATGATATCGTTCGAAAGCGCCCGCATGCGTGTTACTGAACGTTGAATTAATGGCTGCCCCAGGAAAGGCATCAAGGCTTTGTTTTGTCCCATGCGGCGCGATTCGCCGCCAGCTTGAATGGATACAGTGATCATACCCATATTATATTGGCAAGCGTCCAATATTGGTAACCGGAGGTTCATTTATGGTTGACCTGGCCAGCGTTCTTGATCGGATGACGGTTCGAGCGGAGCTTACCGAAGACCTGCCTGGTGGATCTGTGCGCTGCCTGGCTTGCGCTCATCGCTGCAAGATCGGCCTCGGTAAGCGTGGCGTCTGTCAGGTGCGTTTCAATAAAGATGGGCAGCTGCGCGTACCTTTTGGGTATGTCGCGGCTTTACAGGCCGACCCAATAGAGAAAAAGCCTTTTTCACATCTCATGCCTGGCGCGACTGCATTGACATTTGGTATGTTGGGCTGTGATTTCCACTGCGGCTATTGCCAGAACTGGCTTACGTCCCAGGCACTGCGCGACCATGCCAGCGATGTTTCGGTCAACCTGGTTCACACGATATCTCCGGTAGAAATTATCACTGCCGCTCGCCGCGCTCATGCTGAAATCGTCGTTTCATCATATAATGAACCTTTAATAACCAGCGAATGGGCAGCGGCTATCTTCAAAGAGGCCCGGGCGGCCGGGCTGCTGTGCGCTTTTGTTTCCAATGGAAATGCCACTGTGCAGGCGCTTGAATATCTCAGCCCATATCTCAGTGCTTACAAGATTGATCTAAAATCCATGCAGGCCAAAAATTACCGCAGCCTGGGCGGGATATTGCAAAATGTGCTGGATACTATCCAGAAGGCTCATGCTATGGGCCTGTGGGTTGAAGTGGTTACCCTGATCGTTCCAGGTTTTAATGACAGCAATGAAGAGCTATTCGAGACGGCTCGCTTCTTGCGCTCTGTATCAGCCGATATCCCCTGGCATGTCACTGCCTTTCACAAAGATTACAAGATGACCGAGCCTCACAATACACCCGCGGCCACGCTCTTGCGCGCGGCGGATATCGGTCGTGAGGCCGGGTTGAATTTTGTGTATGCCGGTAATTTACCGGGGCGCGTTGAAGAATATGAAGATACGCGCTGTTCGCATTGTCAACGCCTGCTCATCCGCCGTTTTGGGTATGTGGTCAGCGAATATCACATCACTGCTCACGGCGCCTGTCCAACTTGTGGTGCACAGGTTCCGGGTGTATGGTCTGAGAATCCAAAGAATGTCAAGCTTAACGGCTACGGTATGCCTGTGTCGTTGGTTTAAAAAATTCCTGGTTGACAGGTCTCATTATCTTTTCCACAGAACCGCATCATTTGCCATGCAGGGATAAAGCAAAACCTGTAATTTTGGAAGCTGCTTTGCCCCGAATGGGTAAGCATGGATGTGATTAGTCAATTGTTTTTAATGTCACAAAAAAATATTAT
The DNA here is from genome assembly GCA_903846015.1 of uncultured Anaerolineae bacterium. GTDB lineage: Bacteria > Chloroflexota > Anaerolineae > Anaerolineales > Villigracilaceae > UBA5195. The sequence goes on from CAIMZS010000276.1 coordinate 29,670, forward strand.
GATTCCCTTAAATCACCGATTGCCTTCAAACTAATTTTAATCAAAGCGTATCCAGGATGGCCTTCAGCTCGGTCCGCAGTTCGTTTGAAGCCGGAAGAAGTGGCTTGCGTGGTAATCCAACCGGACGTCCCAGCATTTCCAACCCAGCTTTCGCCAAGGCCACATATTGACCACTGTTTTCAAAAAGATCAAAGAGAGGCCGGAGTTTTTTATATAAATCCCAAGCTGCCTGGGGATTTTTTTGTTCAACCATCAAACCATAGAGCTGTCTGCACTGCTTTCCTGCTACATTTGCTGGTGCGGCGATCCATCCTTCTACTCCGACAGAAAACATTTCCATCGTTAGGGTATCGCATCCGCATAATAATTCAATCCGATTGCCTACCAGCAAACGGATATCCACAACCCGCTGCATAATTCCAGTACTTTCTTTTAATGCAACTATATTGTCAAATTCCGCCAGGCGTGCGATGGTGGCGGGGAGGATATCGGATCCAGACGTGCCGGGATTGTTGTATACAACAATGGGTAGCCCGGTATTCTTCGCGATGGTTGAAAAATGGTAATATAGCTCGTTCTGGTTCAAGTGTCCGTAATAAGAAGGGACGATCATGACACCATCCACACCCAATTCTTGGTAATACTGTGCATATTCGATGACTTCGGCGGTGGCACATGCGGCTGAACCAGCAATCACCGGTACCTGCTTTTTCACTTCGTCAACGGTAATGCCCACTACTTTTTTGCGTTCCTGTTCGGTCAAGAATGCAAACTCACCTGTACTGCCGCATGGGATGAGCCCGTCCACCTTGCAATCATCCACCAGCCAGCGAATATGGCGCCGCAAGACAACCTCATCCACTTTTCCATTTTCATCAAAGGCAGTACATAAAACCGTGAAAACTCCCTTATATTTATTTCCCATGCCAGCTCTCCTTGTATCTAATAAATACCCGATTACGTTTTTTGAAAATGCAAGAAATTTAGCTCATTTATTGAGAATTTTGTGACTTGGCTTGTGATCATCTGGCTGATCAGTAACTATATCAGTAACTATGACATCAGAATTTGAAGATGACTGGGCTGCTTTTGCGCCAATAGACAGGGATGCGCTCCAACGGCGCTTCAGCCAGGTGGTTTTGCCCACCCCGGTATTCC
>CAIMZS010000277.1 GCA_903846015.1 uncultured Anaerolineae bacterium
ATGTGTGTTTATTGATCGGTTGGAAAGTCAGTCGCTTTGAATAACGGCCGGGTGTCCACTCTGGAACGGAGACCCTTGATTTCATTATAAGTTATGTTTCAGTGCCAATAATTGATTATTGTTTGAGTTATTATAAAAATCACAATAATATTTACAAACGAACGATGTTTTACAATAGCCGTGGATTTCCTGGCGCCCTTATTCTGCCATTGACAAAACCAGCCCAAGTGTATAAACTTGCGCGCAATGCTGACCCATCATAGTTGTCTAGTCCAATCCCCCTTCGGCGAATTATCCCTGAAGGGTGTTTTTTCGCGGCAAGGCGCCCAGGCGCAAGGAGGTAACCCGTGCCCCAAACGAATATTGGGATGACCCCACAAAACACCCCGGCGGCGCTTGTCCTGCAGGATGGCTCCATTTATTATGGGCAGGCCTTTGGCGCGCAGGCGGATGCGGTTTTTGAACTGGTGTTCAACACCAGCATGACCGGCTACCAGGAAATATTAACCGATCCGTCCTACCGCGGGCAGGCTGTCCTGTTCACCGTGGCGCATGTTGGCAATGTGGGCATCAATCCGGATGACTACGAGGCCGGCACACCCCAGGTTGCGGCGATGGTCATCCGCTCACTCAGCCCAATGGTTTCCAACTGGCGCGCCAGTACAGATCTTTCCACCTGGTTGGCGAATTATGGTGTGCCGGGCATTGCTGGGATCGATACGCGCGCCATCACGCGCAAACTGCGCGAGGGCGGCACGCTAAAGGCGGCGCTCTCCACCTCTGGCACCCACCCGGAAATCCTGTTGAAAATGGCGCGTGATTGGCCTGGACTGGATGGGCGCGACATGGTTCGCGAGGTGACCTGTACTGAAACCTATTGTTGGCACGGGGATGCTGGCGATCAGTGGCTGGGTGAGACCAACCCGCTTTACGGTGAGGCTCCCAGTGCAAAAATCGCGAATGTTCCTGTGCCGCTCCACGTGGTACTGGTTGATTACGGCGCAAAGCGCAATATTATGCGGCATCTGGCCGCTTTAGGCGCAAAAGTGACAGTGGTACCGGCGGATACATCTGCGCAGGCTGTGCTGGCCTTGAAGCCGGATGGTGTGATGCTCTCGAATGGACCGGGCGACCCGGCCGGTTTGTCGTACGCCGCTGAGGTTGTGCGCCGGTTGATCGTAAGTGATCTGCCGGTCTTTGGTATCTGCCTGGGTCACCAGTTGATCGGGCTGGCGCTGGGCGGTGTGACGGCGCGGTTAAAATTTGGGCACCATGGCGGCAACCATCCGGTTCAGGATGTGCGCAGCAAAAAGGTGTATGTCACTGCCCAAAACCATAATTACATGCTGCTGCCTGAATCGCTCGACCCGGCGGAAGTGGATGTGACGCATATTTCGCTCAACGACGGTTCGCTGGAAGGGCTGCGCATGAAGAATAAACCGGTCTACTGCGTCCAGTTCCACCCGGAGGCCGCGCCAGGGCCGCATGACGCCCACGAGATCTTTGGCCCGTTTTTTAGCGCCATGCGAAAGGATCAGGTATGACCATCAAACCTCTGACCATCCTGATCCCTGGCTCTGGCCCGATCGTTATCGGGCAGGCCGCCGAGTTTGATTACTCCGGCACCCAGGCTGTAAAAGCGCTGCGCGGGTTGGGTCACCGCATCGTGCTGGTCAATTCAAATCCAGCCACGATCATGACCGATCCGGAGATTGCTGATGCCACCTATATCGAGCCGCTGACCGTCGAGGCCCTGGAAGCCATCATTGCGCGTGAGAGGCCGGATGTCTTGCTTCCGACAGTGGGCGGTCAGACCGGGCTGAACCTGGCAATGCAGCTTTCTGAAAATGGTGTCCTGGAGAAATACGGCGTTCGCCTGATCGGTGCCTCGTTAACGGCGATTCGGGCGGCTGAAGATCGCATGCTGTTCCGTCAGACGATGCTGGCGCACGGGCTGCCGCTGGCGCAAGGCGGGCCGGCTTACAACCTGGCCCAGGCCGAAGCGCTGGCAGTCACGGCCGGCTATCCACTGCTGGTGCGAGCCTCGTTTGCAATGGGCGGCTCTGGGGCTTCCTGGGTATATGGACCGGCTGATTTGCCGGATGCAGTCCGCAAAGCAGTGGCGGCCTCGCCCATTCAGCAGGCCTGGATCGAAGAATCGGTCCTGGGTTGGAAGGAGTACGAGCTGGAGGTGATGCGCGACGCGGCTGATAACTTCGTGGTGGTGTGCTCGATCGAAAACCTCGACCCGATGGGTATCCACACCGGTGACAGCATCACAGTTGCGCCCGCGCAGACCCTGAGCGACCGCGAGTACCAGGTGATGCGCGACCTGGCGCGCAAGGTCATGTCGGCAGTGGGTGTGGAAACGGGCGGTGCCAATGTACAGTTTGCGGTCAACCCGTCCAATGGGCGCATCATCATCATCGAGATGAACCCGCGCGTCAGCCGCTCCTCGGCGCTGGCAAGCAAAGCGACCGGTTTTCCGATCGCCAAGATCGCGGCGCTGGTGGCGGCGGGATATACGCTTGACGCCATTACCAACGATATCACCGGTGTCACCCGGGCGGCGTTTGAGCCATCCCTGGATTATGTGGTCGTCAAAATCCCCCGCTGGGCCTTTGAGAAGTTCCCGGGTGTTGACCCGGTGCTTGGGCCGCAGATGAAATCGGTGGGCGAGGTGTTGGCGCTTGGGCGCACCTTTCCGGAAGCCTTGCAAAAAGCAGTCCAGTCGCTGGAGATCGGCATCGATGCGCTGGATGGTTCTGGCCCAAAACGCGAGGCTGTGTCCGTGCCAACGCTGGATGAGCTGCGCATGCCGCTGGCGGAGCGTCTGTTCAAGTGTTACCGCGCCCTGCAGGCCGGCTTTTCCCAAAAGGAGCTTGCGGCTGCCACCGGTTTTGACCCGTGGTTTGTGGCGCAAATGGCAGAGATTGATCTGATCCGGCAGAAGGTGGAAAGCCTGTCCGGGCTGCTGGACGACCCTTCCAGCCAGGTGCTGCTGTATCAAATACTGCGCCAGGCAAAACAAACCGGCTTTGCCGACAGCTACCTGGCGCGGCTGCTGACCGGCGCAAGCCGGCAGATCTCGGCGCTGGATGTGCGAACTTTGCGTAAAAAGTTGGGCATTAATGTGACGTTTCTGCGTGTAGATACATGCGCGGCTGAGTTTGAGGCCCAGACCCCGTATTTGTACAGTTCCTATGAAAGCGAAGATGAAGCCAGGCCTTCAGGCCGTCAAAAGATCCTGATCCTGGGCGGCGGGCCAAATCGCATTGGGCAGGGGATCGAGTTTGATTACTGCTGCTGCCAGGCGGCTTTTGCGTTGCGAGAGTTGGGCTATGAGACCATCATGCTCAACTGCAACCCGGAGACTGTTTCCACCGACTATGATACTGCCGACCGTTTGTATTTTGAACCGCTGACATTTGAACACGTCTTGAATGTGGTTGAGCGCGAGGGCGTTCAGGGGGTTATCGTCCAATTTGGCGGACAGACGCCGCTCAATCTGGCGGAGCCACTCAGGGCGGCCGGTGTCCCGATCATTGGTACTTCCCCAGATTCGATTGCCCTGGCCGAGGACCGCAAACAATTTGCTGCGCTGTTGGCCGAGCTAGATATTCCACAGCCAGAAAACGGTATCGCCACTTCGCTGGATGAGGCCCACGATATCGCCCGGCGGATTGGTTACCCGGTGCTGGTGCGTCCATCCTTCGTATTGGGTGGGCGGGCGATGGCGATCGTTGGGAGCGAGGGCGAGCTGGCCGCGGTGGTGGCGGAGGCCTTTGCCGCGGCACCGGGTCAGGGTTTGCTGATCGATCGTTTTCTGGATGATTCCTTCGAGATGGATGTTGACGCCATCGTGGACGATGAGCGCGTTGTGGTGGCTGCCATTATGGAGCACGTTGAACAGGCTGGCATCCATTCCGGTGATTCGGCCTGTGTGCTGCCTCCCTACAAGGTCAGCGCCTATCACCTCGGGATATTACGCGACTATACCCAACAACTCGGGCGGGCGCTGCAGGTGCGCGGGTTGATGAATGTTCAGTTTGCGCTGAAAGATGATATTGTTTATGTGTTGGAGGTCAATCCGCGCGCGTCGCGCACGGTGCCGTTTGTCAGCAAGGCCACCGGGCTGTCGCTGGCGCGCGTGGCGGCGCAGGTGATGGTTGGCAGGTCACTGGCAGAGCAGGGTGTGATCGATGAACCACGCCTGGATGGTTTCTTCGTCAAGGAAGCGGTCATGCCGTTTAACAAGCTGCCAGGCGCTGACCCGCGCCTGGGCCCCGAGATGCGCTCGACCGGCGAGGTGATGGGGCACGCCTCCCATTTTGGGCATGCCTTTGCCAAGAGTCAGTTGGCGGCGGGCTGTGGTTTGCCGGTTTCAGGCGCTGTGCTGATCTCGGTGAACAGTTTTGACAAGGGGGCCGCGCTCAAGATTGCGCGCGATCTTCAACGCATGGGTTTCAAGATTTACGCGACACCCGGCACGGCGGCTTTCTTCAGCGGCGCGGGTGTGGAGGCTGAGTCGATCAACCAGATGTTCCTGGGTTCACCGCACACGGTCGAATTGATCCGATCCGGGGCGGTGCAGCTGATCATCAACACTCCGCTGGGGTCGCGTGCGCATGCCGATGGCGAGGAGATCCGCGCGACCGCCATCCAGGTGAATGTGCCGTTGTTGACCACGCTCACAGCAGCCATGGCGGCTGTGGCGGGCATCCGTGCTTTGAGGGAGAAGGGTCTGACATATCGCAGCCTGCAGGAGCATTACGCCAGGCAGAAACGATAAGCTGACGCGGTTTTAGATTTCCGACTTTAGATTGAAGATCAAGACCAACTAGATGGCGCGGGATTTCGAGCCGGCTTACCGGTTTTTCACCAGCTGCCGGACGCTGAACAGGGCGCATGCCGCTGCCGCGTAAAACATGCCCACCAGCATAAATGCCAGCCAGGGACCTGCCTTGCCAGGCTGTCCATTGTTATTTGCCAGTGCCATCCAGCCCAGCCCATAAGGGATCATAACGGCTGCCAAAAGAGCTGCACTGACGATCAGGGGGTTGTATTTGCGTCTGTAGGCCATGAAGTAGTAGATCGCTCCCAGCAGCAGCCCCATCACAATCAGTGCGCCAGGAGATAGCAAAAGGGTGAATTGTAAGGTGGGTAAGGTTGGGAAAAGCGCCCAATATTCATTGACGAACAAGAGCTGAATGAGTTGACCGCGAATTAACGCATCCAGATTTAGCTCATTTGGCATTTCCGACAGGCGGGAAAGGAACGAGATCGAGTTGAGGCTGAGGGCGGCGATCAGGATTGAACCGAGCAGGAAAGCTGTAAAAGGTAGTTTTTTCATAAAAAAATCTCCAATGCGCCCGCTTGGGATGGCTATTTTGGGGTGAAGGTGCGTGCTTAAATGGAGTATATCAGGTTGGGAGGCTGGCTGAATTAACAAAAAAGCAAATTATGGCCGGGTAAATTAGATTGGATAATCTGGACGCAGGGGAATAATTACACTTGAGCTGTTAGCGAAATTTATTCGCGCGCCCATTCTAAATCACGCCCAATTAATAGTTCTGTCATTTCAGCGTGATGTGTATTTTTCATCAATACAATGTGTGTATCGAACCCATGCTCTCGGGCTAGAGCATAAACCTCTGGAGTGTTGTCATAGGTCATAAGGAAATCACCTTGTATTTGTTCCGCCAAAGAAAAAAGAACATCATGATCAATTTGTGAATGTGTGTATAAACGCCTGCCTGCCTTTTTTCCCCCGGCGGTGTAAGGCGGGTCTATAAAAAAGATATTGTTTTTCCGCATTGAATAGGTCTTGATGAATTCTAGCCCATCCCCATGTAAACAGGAAATCCGGTCATGAAGCTTACTGATATCACGAATACGATTATATAAGGTTTAGGGATACCAACGCGATAGTAACCCTTTCCCGTTTTCTCCATATTTTACTCGTCCTGCGCCTGGCGCAAGGATCCCGCCATGATAAACACGGTTTTTTAAAATAGTTTGGAATGCTTTTTCCTTGGTGGAGATGGGGGCAGTTGATAACTCTTCTTCAACCGTATTGTCATTTAGATCGAAATGCAATATTTTATCCGCAAGCCAGTTTGCATCATCTGAGAAAATAGTTTGCCAAACCGCAATGACATCATTATCTAATTCAATTAAGGTAACATATCGCGCCAATTGTTCAAAAGCTACTGTTAAACCCACAATCCCGCCACCCGCGAATGGTTCAAAGAATTCAATATTTTTGCTATCATATTGAGACAACCATTTTCGAATAAATGGAACCAACCAGGTTTTTCCGCCAGGATAACGAAAAGGGCTTCTTTGGGGTATGGAAGATACATTAACCGGTCTGGTTGGTAATAATTGGTCGAAAAGAGGCAGTTGTTCCATGTTAATTACTCGATAAATCTGACAAAGTTGGAGCATCAGGCGGATTATTATCTTCAAGCTTTTCATCCAATTTTTCTTGTAATAAGTTCATAAAATTATCAACCGGCCCCGCTTCGGGATTGATAATTTTATCCAGCGCAGGATGAAATTGAGTGTGAATAGTCTGTTCATGCTTCAAAAAATAACGATTTTGCACATTTTCGTGGCGCAAATCATAAATTAACCAGGCCAGGGTTGCGTTTTCTGGAGAGACTTCTGGTAATTCGGGTAGAGTGTTGAAAAAATTATTATTTAAAGCCACAGCAGTTTTTTTCCCCCACGCATTTAAAATGCCACCTTTGAAAATCATTTGTGGAACCAATCGCTTGCGGGACGATGATAAATAATCCGGGTTTGGATATAAAGGATTTTTACTCCAATCAAAATCATTTCGGTTTGCAGGATCTTCCATGTAATATTCAAAAG
>CAIMZS010000278.1 GCA_903846015.1 uncultured Anaerolineae bacterium
AACTTCCAAAGCCAGCGCCGTATGCCCACCTAACAGCGCAGCATCGATATCAGCCCGGCCAAACCGCAGATATGCTCCAGTCGTTTTGTCATTCAAACAAACTACCAGCCTCCGCAGCGTTTCACTTGCTGGGATGAAAGTTAGCTGTCTGCGCCAGTATTGAAAAGAGACCGACGCGGCGCTGAACGGCAGGATTGGCAGGCCGATACGAAAAATCACTCTTTTTAATCCCTGTTACCCATTAATTCTGATCCATATGGGCTTGCGAACCGCCTGCTCTTAGCGCTGATGAGAGTGTTCAATCCAATTTTCAGATCAGTGGCTGTTTACACCGGGGCCTGGCATATCCGGCAAATGATTAACACCGCCGGGCTGATTGCCCAAATTGACATTACCCGGATTCATTTCGAGATTAACTCCGCCAGGATGGCTGCCCAGATTGACCCCACCCGGATCACTTACCGAAATTGTAGCACCCTCAAAGCCACCGCCGAAATCCCGGATGGGAATCGTATTACTCTCGCTTCCTCCTCCAAAATCCTTGACCGTCAGGGTAGCGCTCTCAAACCCGCCAAGGTCGGGCGGCATCAGGGTGGCATTTCCACTTCCGCCCGGAAAGGGATCTGTACCACCATGCACACGCGTGGAACCCAGGCTCAGCGGCCCCCAAAACAAGAAAAACCCTGCCACAATCACCAGTGCGCCACCGATTAACAACCACGGCCAAGAAAACCCGCAAAAGAAACATGCCGGTGGCGCGGCAGGTGGGGATTCCTCCGGCAGCAGTGAGGGCGCTGTGGTGGGCGGGCCGGCCGTTTTGACCACCATGAGCCTGTCACTTGTGGCGGTCAAAACCGGGGCGGTGCTTGTTTGGCTTGGCGAAACCAGGGTTTCTGATGGAACTGCCGTATTCGACGGCGGCGGACTGCTCGTGACCGTCGGCGTTTCAGTTTCGGTAGGTGTGGGCGTCTTTGACGGCAGGTTGTAAGGCCGGTCGGTCGGCGTCTTGCTCGGGCGTGACTTCCCCGGCTGAGTCGGGCAGCCTTGCCCAGGGAGGCATCCTCCTGTTGCTTCCGCCACCTGTGTTGGGTCGGACTGTGCGGCTGCCAGTTGGGTAAACAACACAGCTGCCAGGGTGGTCATGGCTAACCCCAGAAATAAAAGAATAAAGGCTCGCTTAGATGTCATGATTTCTCCTCCAATAAAAGCTGCAACGTGTCCATATATCGTTATAAAATACTATAATACTTTATGCGGATAAATCAAGTGGCGATTTATCGCGCAAACTTACATAAGGTGACTGCAATGCGATTCGCCGATTTTGTCTTACGCAAGACTTTGAGCACAAATGGAATACGCCAACTGCTTTGGACTTACATTCGCCGCATGCTGGTGCGGAGCTTCAACGATCCGCCCTGCACTTTCCCGGTTCACGGGCGCATTCTCCATCTGCCCCTCTCTCACGAACTCCCCACTTACCTTTGGCGGCTGCCCCAATATGACCGCCTGCCCGCCCGTCTGGGTGCTTTCCTGCACACACGTTACGGCCCCCTCAGGTGCCTTGATATCGGCTCCAATATCGGTGACAGCATTGCAAGTTTTTACCGCGATGAGCGCGATCAGTTCCTTGCGATTGAGCCTGATCCTAAGTTCAACCACTATCTGCATCAGAACTGGAGCGTATCCAATGTTACCATTTTAAACCTGGCATGTTCAGATCGCAGCGGATCTGAACACTATGAAATCGATGAGAAATTTGGCACTGCTTCGCTGCGCAAACACCCCGACGGCATTGAAATCCGCACAGAGACAGTCGATGATCTGTTGTTGAATTACCCGCACTTCTCCGGGCTGCAACTCATCAAAATCGATACGGATGGAGATGATTTTGCGGTTCTCTCCGGTGCCAGACATACCCTTACCTCCCAGCCGGCTGTTCTTTTTGAATGCGATGTCTTCGGCAACCAGCGCTACATGCAGCACTGCCTCGAGACTCTGGCGATCTTCAGCCAGGCGGGGTATTCTTCAATGCTGGTATACGAGAAATTCGGCTACCCGATGGGCCGCTTCGAACTCAACGATCTCCGCTATTTCCGTGACTTATTGTTTTACCAATTGACCAAAAAGTTTATCTATTTTGATATCCTGATCATGAAAGAGCAGGACTTGCGGGAATTTAATGCCTTGGAAAGCACCTTCTTCATCGGTGATCTTCCGGTAGAAGCGTATTCGATTGGTAGCAGTTTGTAACGAATTATTCGCCCAACAAACCAGGTTTGAATCGATGGATGGCGAATTGCGAAAACCGAAGCCAAACAAAAAAACTATGTGTTTGGTGTTCGAATACCCCGAATTACCCTTGCGCGGTAACGCATCAGACGGACCAGTGTTTTGAAGCAGGCAAGCTTGCCACGGGTACCTTAATAGCGCTGGCTGAGACCACCAGAAAATTGGGCGTTAGTTTTACGCGTATTTACATGACCGGATTACGGGGGCTAAGGCCATTCCGCTTTTGGCAGATTTGTTGGTATAAGCTGCATATAATTAAGTTGACGCAAGCTTGCTCTGCCCCAACTTATAGAGAAATCCTGATGAGAATATATTGTCACCACCACACATAAAAGATGTCCATTTTTAGATCAGATACAAATTGAGTATGTTTTGGTACACTTTTTTACCCTCCCGATATCCTATCCTGCCAACAGCATAACAATCAGGCACTTTGGAGTTGTCCCGAAAACCTTTTTTGCTACAAAATTCACCCCTCATGTCTCGTTGTGATAAAATCTAGTCACTTGAAATTCAGGATTTTCCCCTATGCTGGAGAAGTGATCGCTGAGGAGTACCTCCTATGAAACTTGTTTTTGCGATTATTAAAGATGATGATGTCGATATTGTGGTTCAGGCGCTCACCGCCAGCAGCTTCCGTGTGACGCGTGTCGCATCAACGGGCGGATTCTTCCGCAAGGGCAGCACGACTCTGTTGATTGGCGTGGATGATGAACAGGTCGATGGCGCCATTCAAACCATCCGGGAGAAAACTACTTCCGATCAGAAGGAGCAGAAGCGCGCAACAGTCTTTGTGGTGCCGGTCAGCCGCTTTGAGCAATTGTAGATGTAGTTGCATTGATCAGAACTGGCGCAGCTGCGCCAGTTCTTTAATTTTGACTTTTCAGTCATTGCGGAAGGCCCGGTGCCCCGTGCGGGAGCCGGGCCTATCGCCAGCACGAGGTGGTGATTATCCAGCGCTCTTTTGGGATGCGGCAATCTTGACGGACCATCAGGATGTGAACGATGAAAAAGTTGCTTGAAAACTCGCGTTACCTTGCAATCGTTGGAGTGATAGGGTTGTTGGTGGCGGCGCTGACTGCGTTTGCGTGGGGCGCCTTCCAGACTGTCCACGCAGTGATCTTGGTGGCGGAGAGCTTGGGGGCGGATCCGGGCATCACGGTCGCGTTGATCGAGATTGTCGATAGCTTCCTGATCGCTGTAACTTTCCTGATCTTTTCGGTCAGCATGTATGAACTCTTCATCGGTGACCTGGATGTGCCGGAATGGATGGTGGCGCATGACCTGTACGCACTGAAAACCAAGTTGAGCAGTATGATCGTCATGGTCATGGCTGTGAAATTTTTGGGCAAGCTGGTGGATGTAAAGGATTATGGCAATGTTCTGCAGTTCGGAGCAGCGGTGACGCTGGTGGCGGCGGTATTGATTGCGTTTGGCTATTTTGGGCATAAGGAAGAATAGAAGCTTCTCGTGCGGCGGAAGTCTCGGTTTCAGCGATAGTGCCGATGCCCCGTGCGGGAGCCGGCACTATCGGCCCTGCTAGTACGGGCACTATCGCAACCTAAAATCTAAAATCAGTCGTGGT
>CAIMZS010000279.1 GCA_903846015.1 uncultured Anaerolineae bacterium
ACTTATAGCAATCCATCGGCTTCCAAGCATAGATCAATTGCCCGCTGCGCATTTTCAATTATCCAGGCTGGAGCAGCATCGTCATGATCAAACAAAATATTTTTGCAGACGCCCCGTTTCTGAAGGGCATAATTAAGCATATGAAACAGCGTGGAAGATTCCGGACGCTGGTCTATACTTTCTTTTACCAAATGAATGACTTTATTGATCTCGGTTTGGATCGATGCGCCTACTTGAAAATTTCCAGCCCGGATGGCTCGATATACCCCTATAAACGGATGCGGATCAATGTGCATCAAGCTGACGATAAACCCAGAAGCACCCATCCGCAAAGATTCGGCAATCAGGTTTTCCTTGCCTTGCATAAGATAGAAATCCGGTAAAGATTGCAACGCTTCCATAAGGCCTTTGAAGCGTTCAAGGTCTGCGCTGGAATCCTTGAAGCCAATCACATTGCCATGTCTTGCAAGCCGCAAAATCATTTCGTCAGCAAGTTTTACATTGGTAAATTCCGGAATGTCATAGACAATAACGGGAAGGGGGGCTGGCATCTGCAAACTTTGAATAGATCGTTTCAATCTCAGTCTGGTTATAGTGAAAATATGTTGGAACAGTAGCAACGGCAATTTGTGCTCCTGCATCAGCCATTGCACATGCGTTCTCAATCATCCCAGGCAAACCCGAAGATGTACATCCTGCAAACAACGGCACTACCCCCTGGATTCGATCCGCGGCTGCTTTGCATAACTTTATACGTTCACTAAGGCTGAACCACGGGCCACGGCCTGTGGTGCCCGCAATAAAGATACCTTTACAACCGGCGTCTAGCATTTCGTTACAAACGGAGCGGAAACCATCCAGATCCATGGAGCCATTTAGATTACACGGTGTCACAATGGGAACAACGGGACCAAGATCTTTCATCTTCCATCCTCACAATTTAAAAAACTAGCTAATTCAATAGCTGATATTTGGATACGACTGGGAAATAGCATCCCTAGAAGCCATGGATAATCTTTCTGTGGATCATTGGTGTAATAACTGATAAATACCTTTTCGCTAGTAATGACTACTCCAGCATAGGATGTATCTCCAGAACTGGGAAAATCCATCAGGTGAATCAACCCTGCTTCGCCCGCAAAATCCCCAGTGGATGTTGAAACATGGAACAGCGCGGTTCTTTTTTGGCCAAAAGCCGACCCCTGCTTATGAAAAGGGCTGGCCACCCGAGGCTGGCGTCGCCCAACCGCATAAATCTGCTCATTAACACCAAACAGGATTGGGCCATCAAGACGGGTCACATCACTTTTCCCTGATTGAGACCATGCCCTAAATGGCGGTTTCGCTATCGAAATAAGAGTTGTGGCGTGCTCACTTCCAAACACATTACTTCCCGCTTCAAGCCGGGTAACTGCAAGCATGCATCCATTTTTTAAAAATTGAAGAGCTGTTTCGTCTGCCCGCTCATCTTTTCCATCGAATATGGTGCTGTGAATTGTCCAGTTGACTGCGTTGGTTGAGCTAAATAGCGCTGCAGTACCAAGATCAATACGGTGTGAGGGTGCAAACCATGTGATTCCATCCGAAGTGATGGGCCGCCCCAACAACCAGCCATCTGGGGACACATCTTTAAAAGGCTCCCAATCCACTCCATTCTTGCTTTCGGTGACAATCGTCTTGTACGGCTCGGGATCAAACTGCTTGTTAAGCAGAGCGTATACAACCAATTGATCGTGGATAATTCCCAACTTCGGATCGCGAATATCTTGTCCGGCTCCATCAAATTTCGTAATTTCCTGCCAATGATGAGCATCGTCAGAGCGCAGGAGTACCAACCGGCTTTTTTTGTTGGCAAAATGAGATGGTGACGAAACATAAATCAACCAAAAATGATCATGCCAGAATATCATGTCGGTGAAAGCATTGTGCTTGCCGTCATCGGCAACAACCCAGGTTTCCATTTCCATTAGAGCTTGCATCCTATTCCGCTTTGCCTGACCGGCGTTGCGCCAATTCAGCACGTATCTGATCAAATCGCTTACGACTCAATGGATATCGGGATGCAAACAAGATACCCACCAACAGAAATACTGCTGGTACTGGCCCAATCAAAGCCTGAATACCGGCAATGGTACTTGGTGATTGTGTTGGCGCATTGGCAACATATCCCGTCCATTCCAGCATCACCAACACGAATGGAAGAGAAAGCGATGATCCAATCTTTCGTAAAGTCTGTACAAGGCTGTAAAACATGCCTTCATGGCGTTTGCCTGTCTGCAATTCATCCCACTCCACCGCATCTGGAATCATTGCCCAGGTTAAAACCTGGATCGCGCCAAGACCAAAACCTACCAGACAGCTAAACAACAAAACAATGGGCAGTCCCCATTCAGGCCGCATATATCCCATACCTATGATTGCGGCAGACAAGAACAACATCCCAAACATGATTGCCCTTTTTTTGTCCCAGTGACCCGCAACCCAGTTCCACACAGGCAGAGAAATCAGCGCAGCAATAAATAGTAAGCCGAATACGAGATCGTAATTTTGCTCAAGATTCATGCGGTATTTGAGAAAATACAGCAGCGTGGCTTGTGTGACATCCAGAGCAGTCCAACCAAACAGAAATATTCCCGCGGCATACAAAAACGGTTTATTATTAATGGCAGCAAAGATGGATTCTTTGATACCTGGCTGAGATTGATCCTGATGTTCAGCCTTTTCTCGGGTTCCAAAGAAAACAGCTAACATAGGGATAATACTTAAAAATCCCACCCCGGCCCCAACGGTCATAATGCGACTGGCGCTTTCTGGGTTCATTGTGCCGATAATCGCCAGTGGAACAACAAAAGCGACCATCGCGCCTATCGTTGAAAAGACCATCCTATAGGTGGTCAGACTTGTGCGCTCATCGTAGTCGGATGTCAATTCAGGGGTCAGCGCAAAATATGGCATATATAAAACTGTTGCCAAAGTATCGTAAAGCACAAATGCAACGCCATAATAAATTGCGAGGCCTAATTGTGTATCAAATGGAGGTATCCACCAAAGCAGCATATATGCCAGGGCAAATGGCAGCATGCCAAAAAGAATAAATGGTCGTCGCCGTCCCCAGCGGCTGCGTGTTCGATCAGAAAGGTAGCCGATGATAGGATCATTGACGTAATCAAACGTACGCCCAATAAAAACGACCAGGGCAGCCAGGCCAGGGCGAAGACCGACCACATCTGTGAGGAAAATGGCGAACAACAAACCTACCATTGTGTCTGCCAGATTAATACCTGCATCACCAACTCCGTACATCAACTTGGAGCGACGTGAAAGCTTTTCTTGTACTACGGTCATGGCTTCAATTCTCCTATTCTTTTACGGCACCAAACGTAATTCCCTTAATAAAATACTGCTGGAAAGCGATGAATAAGACAATCATAAAAAACGCACCAAAAGTTCCACCTGCCATTGTCAGCCCAATATCTGTAATCATTTTGCCAAAGGCTGGGGTGCGGGAAATAATAGAAACACCAACAGGAACTGTGTATTGGAACTTATCTGTAGCAATAACCATATGCCACATAAAATAATTCCAGGCCTGGTTGAAAGTGAAAATAGCCAGCGCAGCTAAGGCAGGTTTTAACAAGGGCAGCACGATAAGAGTGAAAACACCCCATTCTGATGCACCATCAATGCGAGCGGCATCTAATAATTCGTCCGGGATCGTACTGCAAAATTGCTTGATAAGAAATATACCGAAAGGAGATGAAATCATCGGCATCGCCATCGCAAAGTAAGTGCCCAGTGTTGTAGAAGTCAGGTGTAGATTCCGCACCAGTAAAAAAAGCGGAATTAACATTACCTGGTTGGGCAAGAACATTGTAGATAATAAAATAAAAAAAAGAATGTTTGATCCAGGGAATTTCTTTTTGCCAAAGCCATAGCCAGTTAATGAACTAATGACGAGTACCAACACAACAGTCAGGAGAGAGACCGCGACACTATTCAACACCCACCGCCAGATCGGCCATGGACCAGTAAAAAGCCGTATCCAGTTTTCAAGCGTTGGTTGAGATGGAAAAAATTCGGGCGGCAAGGCCATCGTTACTGTTTGCAACTTAAAGGAACCTGTCAACATCCAGTAAAGAGGCAAAAGAAAAGTAACAGCCAGCATAGCCAGTAAAACATACCCTACGAAGCGAGTTGATTTTTCAATTGCACGGCGGCGCACATCCTGCTCATTCATACATCGCTCTCTTTCCAAAATCTGAGCTGCAATAACGTGAATATCATGATGATAACCATCAGAATTACACCAATTGCAGAAGCTTTTCCATAATTTGCGCCGATAAAGGCTGTTTGGTAAATCAGATATACCAATGATGTACTTGAGTTAAACGGGCCTCCTCCAGTCACCATGTAAATAACCTCCCAAAGTTGGAACACCTGGATTGTCTGGGTGGCCAAAACAAACAGCAAAACCGGTCGCAGCAAAGGGAGCCGGATATAAAACACCTTTTGCAGGCTGTTGGCGCCATCCACGGTAGCCGCATCCAAAACATCCTGCGAAATACCTGCCAGCCCAGCCAAAAACAGGATGATAGGTTGTCCAATGGTAAAGGTTAGAACAACAGCGCACACCGCTTCAAAACTGTGTGGCGCAGTGGCCAGCCAAAGGATCGGCTTTATACCAACCAGACCAAGTAAATAATTTAACAGACCATAAGTAGGGTTAAATATCCATAGATAAACGACCGATAACACTACACCACCTGCCACTCCGGGAATATAAAAAGCCCCTCGAAAAAAAGCTTGCATCCTGGGCCCCAGTGGCTCGATCAATAAAGCAATGATGAGAGAAATAAAAACAGTTGATGGTACGATTACAAAGGCATATTTAATAGTGTTGGTAAGCGCCTGCTTGAAAACCAGGTCTTTGCTCAGCTGGATATATTGTGCGAAGCCGACAAATTGGCGAGCATTGATATCAAAAGAGGATTTGTAAAATGACAGGCTGATTGCGAACAAAATTGGAATCAGCATAAAAGCAATAAAAGCAATATAGCCCGGAGCAATGAACAGGTAACCTGACCAGCTTTTACGCAATTGCCTGGCTATAACATTGAATTTTGTCACGAATCAGAAACTCCTGTATTGTGCCTTACCGGTTTATGTTTGTGAATAACCTTGAGCCCAGGCTGCCAGGAACTACTCCGAACAACCTGGGCTCAAATGTTAATGTAGTGCGCTTTTTCTATTTATCATTATCGACGATTTTGTTACGGGCAGCTTGTGACAATTCCATTCGCGCGTTCCACAAAACCATCCAGAAGAGCTTGCACATCAGCCTTGTCCTGCCAGAAAGCCTGGCGAGTTTCTGCCCATGCCTGGCGAACATCATTATAGTTACACGGAACACCATTTACAAAATATGGGTCGTAGGAGCCAAATTTACGGGCTGCAGCAAGAGGCTCAGCAACAGAAGGATCGTCGCTTTTGAATGTCGCATCTGTGCGAACCGGGATCTTACCCCAACCCACTGCGATCTGTGTAGCGATATCAGGCTGTTGCATGAATTGGACCAGATCGTAAATGGCTTGCAGTTTAGCGGGGTCAGTCTGCTTGAACACACCCCACACATCCGGGTTGGACATACCGACTGGAGTTACCGGCGAACCGGGTTTGTTCGGGAATTGCACGAAAATATAGTCAAAGGCCTTAATGGTGGCAGCGGTGACACCTTTCTTGGTGATGCTATCGTACCAGTTACCCTGCCCAAGAATTGCGACTTGCTGACTGAGCCAATACGGATCGGTAGTGTCATCAATCAAACCAGCAGCCCCTGGTACCATTAATCCCTTTTCATAAATGGTATGCATGAATGTGAAAGCTTCGACACAAGCGGAACTATTAACTGTATATTTGGCTGTAGTAGTGTCAAAGAATTTACAATCCGGGAAGCCCGCCAACCATTCATTTGTAGCCGAATCCATGGATGTGCTGCCCGCAAAGAAAGCGGTGCAATAAACGTTCTTGGCCGGATCATTGATGGCTTCGCAGGCCTTCATAAACTCTTCAGTTGTCCAGCTATAATCGGGACCCTTTGGCAGCAAATCAGAGTGACCAGCCGCATCAAACAGGGACTTGTTGACAATCATGTTCCAATAACCACCATCAGCGGGAATACTCCACATCATACTGCCGCTTTTCGAGCCCGCCATTGCTGCCGAATCATAAGCTGCGAGATCTGCCGGGGTTAATGCAGGGGTTAAATCTTCCAATAATCTGGTATCTTGATATTTTTTAACACGAAATTTAGTATCAAAGTAAATATCTGGTGGAGTGCCTGCAGCAACAGCAGTATCAACGGCCAGGGTACTGCCGCTGGCATCGTAACCCTTCAGTGCAAAGTCAATCGTGACACCAGGATGTGACTGTTGGTATTGATTAAAAATCTTGGCATACCAATCCGTCCAGAGTGTACCATCAGCCATCGCAGAACCTTCGCTACCAAAAGCCCAGTAGGTGATCGTAACTTTGACAGGTTCTTTTGTTGGTGCGGGAGCCTCAGTGGAAGCAGGAGCGGCAGTGGGTGCAGGAGGTACAGTGGGAGCGGATACGACTTCTGTTGGAGCAGGCGCGGGAGTCGCCGTAGCCTGTTGCCCACAGGCTGCCAAGAGTGTGCTCGCAATTATGAGCAAAGTCAGTAAAAAGGCAATCTTTTTCATCTTTTTCTCCTTAGTGAAATTCAATGAAATGCAGGGTAGCCAAACAAGTTTTACAGCAAGCAGTTTATATTCGAGCGTTGAAGACCTCCTTCAAAAACAGGTTCTATTACATGTTGACGAAGTTCTTAAGATACGCTAAAATCTACTTGAGATGTATGATATAAGATATCAGACATCTCGAACTTAGAACTATTGTAAAGAGTTTTTTCTACATTGTCAACAGCCTCTTTAGAAAATCGGGCTTTTATTACCACCACAATTTCCTGTGGTAACATTACTTTGACTTCAGCGATTACGTGTCGTTGCGCATTGGAATCAATCCAACAATAATATTTATCAATACTTATGGAGCCCAAATGAAACAATCGTTGCGAGGACCGGCCTTATATAAAGCCATTCGCGACTACATAAAACGATATATTCTGGAGAATGATTTAAAGCCAGGAGATGCTCTTCCGCCAGAGGGTCAACTCGTGGAAGACCTGGGCGTTGGTCGAAGCTCTGTAAGAGAAGCTGTCAAGTCATTACAATCTGTAGGAATTGTTGATGTCCGTCAGGGCGATGGGCTGTATGTGCGCGAGTTAAACTTTGACCCAATGCTTGAAGCCTTTATCTTCGGGATGCAATTTGACCCGAATACACTTGCTGAGTTATTGCAAGTTCGTACATGGCTTGAAGGCGCAGTTATCGGCGATGCGGTGGGGCATCTCACCAATGAAGATCTAATCAAACTGGAAGCGTTATTAAAAGAATGGGAAGAACGGGTACAAGTTGGCGAAGAATATTCTGATCTCGACGAGTCCTTCCACCAGATTATTTACGGCGTTTTGAATAATCAAACAATGATGAAGCTCTTTTCAGCTTTCTGGGTATCCTTTACCAGCCTGGACAAGGAGATAACCCATGATCCAGACCCTGAAGAAGTGCTCCGTTTCCATCATGCGATATTGGATGCCATCCGAACTCGTGACCCCAACTTAACCCGACAACAATTGTCACAACACTTTGACCATATAAAAAAACGCATTGACAAGTATCTTGAGGGGAAAGAATCCAACGGTTAGATTTCACAAACGATCAGCGGTCAGACAATTTCATTTGCTTTTCAATCACTCTTGACCGTGCTTTCATCATGCTCAACCGTGTGGTAGACCCCGATTCTTGCGGGGTATTTTGGGTTAATCCGGATAATCATGGTCAAATCATGTGGTTCGGCTAATTTCATCACGAGAGCTGTTTGTGGAAACCTTTGAGACCATGGTCAACCCTGATAGAATACGCTTCAATGCTAAAAAACTTTCTCACTCAAAATATCCAGCGCCGTCTGGTACGCCAGGTTAACAACTGGCAAATTTTTCGCATGGCCCTTAAGGTGGCGAAAACTGTCCCTCAGCCCAAAAAAATTCAACCAATTGCCTTTTTTAAAGCATCGAGCGGGCTGGATGATCTTTCATGGAACAGCGCGTTCCACTTATTAACATCATGGGGGTTACGCTTACAGGGCATACCAGTAGTCTATTTTGCCTGCGACCACGGCATGAGCCGCTGTGTAATGGGAACCGACCGTGATCGACCCTCTAAAAAACCACCCTGCTGGTCATGCGTCTATCAAGCCAGAACCTTGTACACCGGTACTAACCACAGGATACTGCGCAGAACCTTTGGATCTGAGCGCAAATCACCCCCTGTGAGTTCTGGACAAGTACACTGGTTCAACTTTGAGAGAAACCAACAACTGGAAAATACCATTGCCAACCTGTCACTCAAAGAGCTGATGGATTTCAAGTTTCAAAAAATTCCGCTGGGGGCGCTGGCACTGCCAGGTCTGCGCTGGATTTTGCGGCGGCACAACCTCCTGGATGATGACTCAACCAGGTTTTTCCTGCGAGAGTACATCTTATCTGCATTTAATATAGCTGTAAAATTCGAACAGTTTTTAAATGCCACCAACCCACAGTCAGTGGTGGTATTTAATGGGCAGTTTTACCCTGAAGCAACCGTGAAATGGGTGGCAAACCAACGCGGCTTGTGCGTGATCAGTCACGAGGTAGGTTTGCAGCCAGCAACGGGTTTCTTCACCCAGGGAGAAGCCACCATTTATCCAATTGATATCCCTGCAAGCTTCGAGTTAAGCGATGCGCAGAATATCCAGCTCGACGCCTATCTGGAAAAGCGTTTTCAGGGTAATTTCAGCATGGCAGGTGTCAAATTTTGGCCTTCAATGAAAAAACTTGATGCAAGTTTTAACCAAAAAGCCGCGAATTTCAAGCAAATCGTTCCTGTTTTTACCAACGTAATCTTCGATACCAGCCAACCTCACGCCAATACAGTCTTTGCGGATATGTTCGCCTGGCTCAATCTGGTACTCCAGGCCGTGAAATCACACCCCGAAACCCTGTTTGTTATTCGAGCGCATCCTGACGAAGCCCGCACACGCAAAGCCAGCCTGGAAACAGTGGCAGGGTGGGTCGAACAGAATCACGCGTCTGATCTTCCAAACATGATATTTGTGCCACCAGACCAGCATTTAAGCTCGTATGAATTGATCGCGCGATCCAAGTTTGTCATGATATACAACTCAACCATTGGGTTGGAAGCAACGATAATGGGTGTGCCTGTGTTGTGTGCGGGCAAAGCGCGGTTCACACAATATCCAACTGTTTTTTTCCCGAAAACAGCGAACGACTTTGCAAATACACTCGATGGTTTCCTGAGCGCTGATACAATTGAAGCGCCGCTTGAATTCCGCAGAAATGGACGCCGCTTTTTGTATTACCAGGTATTCCGCACTTCCTTACCCTTTGGAGAATTTTTGCAAAGCGGCATCCGTGGTACACATGCGCGATTGAAGTGGTTTGACCCACTCAATTTATGGCTGTCTCCCGCCATCCAAACCGTTACAAAGGGCCTGTTGGGAAATGGTGACTTTATGTTAGAAGAAGAGCTGAGCTCCGCACAGAATGGCTCTTGACACTATTCATAACCTTCTCGTTATAGACACCCGCATTTATAGAACCTGGTCTTTTTCGAGCACTGCGTATCCTTCATAATTCAATCATCCTTTACCTTGCTCTCAATATGTTCATCTTGAAATCCGGATAATCATGCTCAAATCATGCCGTTCCGGCCCGCCCCAGTAGAGTATTCATGAAAAAAAGCTTTGCGAACATCCTCCCCACCAATCTTCGAAATACCTTGCGCCTATCCATTTATCGTGCGGAGGTACTCATTCAACGCGCCAGATTCTCCAATATCAAGACACCATCGGGTGGCTGGCCAGTTCTGATGGCTAATTCTTTCCCAAAAAGCGGCACTCACCTACTGGACCAAGTTTTGATGGGGTTTTCTACGGTGGCGCCATTTTCGCCGCACATCCCACTGCCATTTTTCTCTTATGATGGCAAGACCGGACAAAAGCGCAGCCTTCAGGATGCCCTGGCATATATCAATGCACTGCACCCCCTGGATATCACCACCACTCACCTATTGGCCTGGCCGGAAGTGGTGGAGGCTGTTTGCACACCCAAATTCATCCCTTATATCATCTTCCGCGACCCGCGTGACATCGTTGTTTCACATGTATTTTATGTATCAGAAATAGAATCTGAACATGCACATTACAAATACTACAACGAAAATTTGAAAAATTTTGACGAACGACTGAAGGTCAGTATCCTTGGCCGCCCCGAAGTCAACATCGAATTTCCAAATATTGCCGATCGTTTCGATTTTTATAAAGACTGGCTGGCGCGCCCGGAAGTGCTCTCACTACACTTTGAAGACCTTATCCACAAGCGCCGCGAAACACTCGGGGTTATCGTAGACCATTTCTTAAAACGTGTGGATACGCTTCCTTCCAGCCGCGAACAAATAATCGATGCGCTCGAAACCAATATCAACCCTCATCGCTCACCCACGTTCCGCTCTGGTAATACTGGAGAATGGAAAAAATACTTCAAAGAGGAGCATAAGAAATTATTCAAGAGTGTGGCCGGTGATTTGCTGATCCAGCTTGGTTATGAGAAGGACAAAAACTGGTAAATTAGAAACGCGCGAGGCGGTAAACCTATAAACTGCTCCATCATCATTCGCGCCTATAACAAAGGCATGCACATCGGTCGACTGCTAGAAGGAGTTCGGCAGCAAACGATAAAAGATGTGGAGATCATTCTGGTTGACTCTGGTTCTACGGATGACACGATTGCGATCGCCGAATCTTTCCACGCAAAGGTTGTTCACATTGCCCCCCAGGATTTCACCTTTGGATGCTCATTAAACTTGGGCATGAACGCGGCAACAAAAGAACTGGCTGTCATCGCCAGCGCCCATATTTATCCAGTTTACCCCGATTGGCTCGAACGGCTTCTGGAAGCCTTCAATGACAGTACAATTGCACTATCCTATGGTAAACAACAAGGTAGTCCCAGTTCCAACACAGGCCGAAGAAGCCCTTCCCTGTCCAAACTTCAAAAAAATGAGCCGAGCAAAATTGTTCCGCAAACTAAATTCTCCGAACATGATTTTTTTGCCCGCTGGTTTCCCGAACACTCCGATCCCAAACAATCTCACCCTTTCTGCAACAATGCCAACGCCGCAATCCGTAGAACTCTTTGGGAAGCGCATCCCTACGATGAAACTCCTCAAGGCGTATTTAACCGCTACCGGCGAGAAGCAATGGCATTCAAAAAAATCTACCCGGAGGCCCACTTCAGCCTGTATGATTTTATACGCATGACCAGCAGCAATATATTAAACGATCTATGGCATGCAGCCAAACAAAAAAATATTCAACAGCTTTTCAAGCATTTTCTGGTTTCGCTGGAACCATTTCCACAGTACCCACACAGATTATCGGCAGTCGCTGGAATGGAACTGGCAGCTGCGCCAGACTTTTTACTATCCACGCGGTACAGAAATTAGCACAACATCGAAACGCGAGATTGAGCCAATTCGGTATAATGAGCATTAACTATGACTACTATCACTGCACTTGTACCCATGCGCCACCACAGTCAACGTGTACCCGGTAAAAATTACCGGCTATTGGCCGGCAAACCGCTTTATCAGCATATTATTGAAACCCTGCAGGCAGTACCGGAAATCACTACAATCCTGGTCGATACAGATTCTGATCCCATTATGACAGGTTTGCGCACTAATTTCCCGCAGGTAAAGATAATTGAACGCCCCGAGCATCTGCGCGCGGATGCCATCCCGATGAATGAGATACTGACCTATGACACGGCGCAGGTCGAATCCGATTATTTCCTTCAGACTCACAGCACAAATCCGCTGCTTAAAGCCGAAACCATCACACGCGGAATACAGACTTTTCTCAACCAGGCACCCATATTCGACTCGATGTTCTCTGTAACACGGCTGCAGACCCGTTTGTGGGATGAATTGACCCGCGCCATCAATCACAACCCGGTCATTCTGCTACAGACCCAGGACCTCCCACCCGTATTTGAAGAGAACTCCTGCTTTTACCTGTTTACCCGCGCAAACCTGCTGGCGAGACGCAACCGCCTGGGTGAGCGTCCATTAATGTTTGAGATATCGCGCCAGGAAGCAGTAGACATTGACGAGGAATTTGATTTTCAACTGGCCAATATGATGATGACGGTCACAAATTAGACCCGGTTCTTTCGAGGTAGACCCCAGCGCTTGTTGGGCTTCTAAAATTTAAAATCATATCAGGAGCTGATTAATAAAAGCCATGACAACCATTCTATTCTCTGCCCCTTACATGCTCCCATTTGCGGAACGTTTCCGCCCCGTCCTCCAACATTACGGGATTGAATTAATCATCCCGGATGTTCACGAACGCTTGGAAGAAGCCGACATCCTTAAATTTGCAGGACAATTCGAAGGAACAATTTGTGGCGATGACCGTTACACCGCGCGTGCACTCGAAGCCTGCGCTCCACGTCTGAAGATCATCTCGAAATGGGGTACCGGCGTGGATTCAATCGACGCAGAAACCTGTTCTCGTTTGAACATTAAGATTGGCCGCACGCCAAACGCCTTTACCATGCCAGTTGCCGATACAATTATGGGTTACCTTCTAGCTTTTTCACGCCGACAGCCATGGATGGATAAAGCCATGAAAACTGGCGAATGGGAAAAAATTCCTGGGAAAGCTTTACATGAACAGACATTGGGCATCATCGGCATTGGCGCGATCGGCAAGGCACTCACCCGGCGCGCCCGCGCATTTGGGATGAAGGTGATTGGCACAGACATTGTAGAAATTGACCATGTCTTTGTATCCGAATCCGGCATCGAAATGTCAGGCATCACACAACTGCTATCAAGTTCAGACTATATCTCAATCAATTGTGATCTGAACCCGAGTTCGTACCACCTTATAAACGCTCAAACACTGGGATGTATAAAACCAACGGCCGTGCTGGTCAACACGGCGCGTGGTCCAATCGTCAATGAAGACGATCTGATCGTTGCACTGCAAACTAACAAGTTAAGCGGCGCAGCACTGGATGTGTTCGAAATCGAACCCCTGCCTCTTGACAGTCCATTAATGAAAATGGATAACGTAATGTTAGCCCCACACAATGCCAATTCCAGTCCAGCTGCATGGGAACGGGTACACTGGAACACTGTCAAAAACCTGCTGAACGGTCTTGGAATTGACAGCAGCGATTTGGCCAAAATAAGCGCATCCATGGGATAATTTTGGAGCTTGTTCCAGGGTAGCCCGGGGTCTGCACTAGATGGCACTTACTCTCATCATGCCCATCCTTCGATGTAGCCCCCATATTTTGTCGGGTTATCCAGATAATCATGGTTGCGGTTTAGAAATTTGAAAGGACCGGAATTAAGACATGACTGATTACTCTTCCAAAACTGTACTCATCACTGGAGCTGGCGGCGGCATTGGCCGTGCCACAGTTGCCTTATTCACCGAAAAAGGCTGGCGCGTGATCGGAGTCGACCGCGCCCCTTTCGGCAATGACTTCCCATCCAACGGGACCTTCATCAAAGCCGATATCTCTAACGCCAGCATTCTCGAGCAAATCTTCTTACAAACACGGGCATCCACACCAACGCTGAATGCTCTCATCAACAATGCCGCGGTACAGGTTGCAAAACCATTGGTTGACACAACCGTTGAAGAATGGGATGCGGTTATGGCCTCCAACTTACGCTCTGCGTTCCTCTTTATGAAGCTCGCTCACCCCCTTTTTAAAGCAGCGGGGGGCGGAGCAATCGTAAATGTTTCATCTGTGCATGCCATCCAGACCTCGGTCAACATTGCTGCCTATGCTGCCAGTAAAGGCGGGCTTCTGGCCCTGACACGCGCCATGGCAATTGAATTTGCGCCGGATAATATCCGTGTCAATGCCATCCTTCCCGGTGCAGTTGATACTCCCATGCTGCGCGCCGGCTTGGGTCGTGGTCACGTTGGACAAGGCGACATGCAATCACGCCTTGATAACCTGGCGCGTAAAACGGTCAATGGGCGCGTTGGCCAACCTTCGGAGATCGCCCACGCCATTTACTTCCTGGCCGATAACGAACAATCATCCTTTATGACCGGGCAGGCCATGGTTGTTGATGGTGGCGCCACCGCGCGTTTAAGCACAGAATAAACGAAAAAATATTTTTTCGTGGTGCAATCGCCCTTCCCCCAATCTGCGACATCTATGTAATCAATGATAATCTGCAGTTCGAACAATCTCATGACTTTCAATCTGAAATCGAAAATCTAAAAACCAGGAACATTTCGTAATGAAAGAATACATCAAAGGATCCTCCATCTGGCCTGTGATCCGTGATACCTACATCGGGCTGCGCGATCTACCGCAATTACCAGGCGCTTATCTGCACCCCTGGAGGCGCACCGCTCTTGAACGCCTGTCCAGGATTAAGGATATTCATAAGGGCAGGCGCGCTTTTATCATTGGCAATGGCCCAAGCCTGAAACTTACCGACTTAAGTAAATTAAAGGGCGAGATTACCTTTGGAATGAATCGCATCTACTTAATGTTTGACGTTCTCGGTTTCCAAACCACCTACCTTTCAGTGGTCAATGACCTGGTAATTGAACAAACTGCCCAGGACCTGGCTGCCCTTAAAATCCCCAAATTCTTAACGTGGCGCTCACGAAAGTATTTCGACCCTGCCAAATTTTCAGGAAATCAAGCTGCCAATCTACCCACTTTTTTATATACCACCTACGATGCCCCACGTTTCTCTCCTGATGTGCGCTGGCGAGTGTGGGAAGGAGCTACCGTAACGTATGTCACCCTGCAGCTCGCCTTCCACATGGGCTGCGATGAAGTCATCATGGTTGGAGTAGACCACAATTACACTACTGCCGGCAAACCCAACTCTACTGTTACTTCTGACGGGGATGATCCCAACCATTTTTCCGGTCAATATTTCGGAAAAGGTTTTCGCTGGCAGCTCCCGGATTTGGAAACTTCTGAAATTGCTTACCGGATGGCTCGCAAATATTACGAAAACGCCGGACGGCACATTTTGGATGCCACGGTGGGCGGAAAACTGACCATTTTTAAAAAAGTGGACTATAACGCGCTTTTTGTTGGGTAAGGGACCAAACCTGTGAACAAAGCGCAAAACACATTTCATCCAGATACTTTCTCTGGTAATCTAAAATCGAAAATCTTAGGGGCCTTTATCCTATTTTTTTTGCTTTCGGCCGGCGCCTTTCTGCGCTTCAACGATCTTTCAGCCCCTTTACTAGATTTTCACCCCACACGACAGTTGTTCGGGGCCATCAAGGCACGCGGCATTTATTACCAGACTCTTTCCGAATTAGCCCCGGTTCCAGCGATAGTGCCCGTTCTAGCAGGGCCGCAGGGCACTGTACCTGCCTGGCAGAAGGATCTCGCAGTTCGCCAATATGCCAGTGAAGCAACCATCGAACCACCCTTGATGGAACACATCACCGCCGCATTATATTCTCGATTCGGCGAACAGACAGCTATTCCACGCGCGCTTTCAGCATCCTTCTGGTTAATCGGCGCCCTATTCGTCATCCTGCTCTCCAAAAACCTGCGTAGCGGATCTATGACGCACCCCAGCTGGGGCGCTTCAATCGCTTCACTCGCTTTCTACCTGTTGATACCTTATGCAGTGACTGCCAGCCGTTCCTTTCAACCGGACCCGTTGATGGTGTCTTTAATCGTTATTTTCTGGTGGAGCATCGAGAACTGGGGACGTCATCCTTCATGGAAATGGACGATAATTTCAGGTGTAACTGGCGGACTGGCGGTATTCGTCAAACTACCCGCAGCTTTTTTTGTGATTGGCGGCGCTATTGGTGCAATAATGGCACACCGCGGATTGGTACAATCGCTCAAACTTCCTCAAACCTGGGGCCTGGTCCTTTTAGGATTCTTGCCCCCCGCCGCTTATCTGTATTATGGCATTTTTATGAACGGATTCCTTGGGCAGCAGTTTGGCAGCCGCTTTTACCCGGAGATGTGGATCGACCCATTCTTTTACTTGCGCTGGTTTCTGAAGCTTGAGAATGTTGCCAACGTATTATGGATCGCCCTTGCCATTACAAGCTGGTTGTTTTTTGCCAGTAAACCATCCAAAATCTTCCTCGCAAGTCTGTGGACGGCTTATCTGATCTACGGGATGACCTTTGCCCATCACATTTCCAGTCACGATTATTACAGCTTGCCAATGATCCCCATCATTGCAATATCACTTGCCCCATTAGCAGCAGAAATGTTTGCACTTCTCCAGTCCAAACTAAAGGGATCTCGTTCTTTACAGGCCATTTCACTGGCAGTGCTGCTTATTACCATTTCGCTGATCTCAATCGACCAATACATCACCCAACGCACCAATGATTTCCGCCCCCAAGCCGCTTTTTGGGCCACCGTGAGCAACGCAACCAACCACCAACCCGGCGTTGTTGCCTTGACAACTGATTATGCCTATCCCCTGGCATATTACGGTTGGCAAAACGCAGAGCTATGGCCGCTCGCGCCAGATATTTTGAATTTTGATAGGGCTTTTGCACGGTTGACGAAGACAAAATCCTATTTTCTGATCACAGATTTCGATGAATACGATCGCCAGCCAAATCTGCAAAAACAATTGGCAGATAATTACCCAGTTTTAGCGCAGGGCAAAGGCTACATCATCTTTGACCTGCTGCATCCCTTCAAAAAATAAGAAGGGTCTGACTTATCCCGTGCAGTGACCGGGACCATGACCCACCCAGGACCTGACCCAATGCGCGTTTCCATCGTCACACCTTCCTTTAATCAATCCCGCTTCCTTGAAAAGACTATGCGGTCGGTATTGGAACAGAACTACGCATCGCTCGAGTATTTTGTTATCGATGGAGGCTCCACCGATTCAAGCGTTGAGATCATCAAAAGACATGAACGGGAACTGGCTGGTTGGATTTCAGAAAAAGACAAAGGCCAGGCTGACGCTATCAACAAGGGTTTTTGTCGGGCTAACGGCGAAATCATCGCCTGGCTTAATTCAGATGATTTCTACCTACCGGGCACGATCTCACGGGCTATCGAAGTCTTTACGAAAAACCCACAAGCGGGAATGGTATATGGAAACGTTTTATCAGTAGACGCGGATGGAAAAGCATTCAACTTACAAACCTTTCACCAGTTCGGCTTGCTTGACCTGATGTCTTTTCATATAATCAGCCAACCAGCCGTTTTTATGCGCCGTTCGATTCTGGAAAAGGCCGGCATGCTGGATACAACTTTTCATTGTCTGCTGGATCATCATTTATGGCTCAGGATGGCGCGTCTGGCCCCGATGGTGTATATTCCAGAGACACTGGCAGCAGCGCGCTATCACGTAGATGCCAAAAACTTGGCACGAACGACAGATTTTGGGCGCGAAGCCTTTCGCATTGTAGATTGGATGGCGTCAGCGCCAGAGTTTTCAACGACCTTCGCGCAGAACAAGACCCGGATATTGGCCGGGGCCGAGCGGTTTGACGCATTTTACCTGTTGGATGGCGGCAATACCGCTGCTGCACTCCGAGCCTATGGGCGCGCTTTCCGACTTAATCCGACAGTGGTCTTAAAAGAGTGGCACCGTGTGGCGTACGCCTTGCTTGCCATGCTCGGTCTTGGAAAGCTTCGCGGCCTTTATATGCGCCTGCGCCCCAAACCTGCCAAACGAAAATCATCTTAACCTTAATTGGCCTGACTAACCCCACAAAACTCGGGATCTACTTCAAAGAATTATCATCGTTTTACGACTCGCAGGACATCAGACAATCCCCAAAATCTGTGATAATCCTGGTCCCTGCGATAGTGCCGGTTCTAGCACGGCCACAGGGCGCCATCGGCAATCTACAATTCAGGCAATCTAAAATCAGATAAATGGATCAACCTCTCGTTTCAATCATTACCCCTTCTTTCAACCAGGCCAGCTACATCGAGGCCACCATACGTTCGGTGCTTGAGCAGGATTATCCAGCGCTTGAATACATCGTTGTGGATGGATGTTCAAACGATGGCTCTGTGGATATTATTCAGCACTACGCCGATAAACTAGCCTGGTGGGTGTCTGAGAAAGACAAAGGCCAGACCGACGCTCTGAATAAAGGTTTTTTACAAGCAAAAGGAAAAATCCTGGCCTGGATAAACTCTGATGATACCTATGAACCTGGTGCTGTGGCAAGAGCAGTAAAATACCTGGTCGAAAATCCTTCAAAAGGCATGGTCTATGCCGATACAAACTTCATAGACGAAAAAGGACGCGTGATCGGTCGTTTTCCAGCAGCGCAGACCGATTACAACAAGCTGCGACAAGGCTATGTCCACATCCCGCAGCAAGCCACATTTTTCCGCGCAGACCTCTGGCAGCAAGTTGCCCCACTTGACCCGGATTTTTACTTCGCGATGGATTATGATCTTTGGGTACGATTGGCAAAACTCGCGCCACTCGCCTATTTACCTGGCCAGGTCTGGGCAAATTTTCGCCTGCACACCAATGGAAAAACCTTTGCATCCAACGATCGCTGTTGGCCCGAAATGCTCAAAGTTCACTATCGTGATGGTGGCTCCCATTTTTCGGTGATTGTGGCAAAATACTACGCACGCAAACTGGCAGCACCGCTGCTCAATTGGCAACGACAAAATCAGATCCGAAAAAATAAATAAGGACTGGCCTATTCCGTGCAACGACAGGGAACATGGCCGCCCAAGATTGATCATCCAAATATGAAAACTTTGTTAACCCCACCATCACAAAATGATCTCATCCGCCTGCTGCGCGCATGGCGCTTTTGGCTGCTTGGTTCCATCATCGGCGGGCTTTTTGGAATGGCTTTTTACATTGTAAAACCACCCGAATACCGCGCGCGCGCTACAGTGATCGTCAGTTTTAACATGGAAAAAGCCTGGGAAAACAAACCAGATAACCAGTTATTTTACTATCTGGACCGCGAAGCCCGCAAAGTAGAAGAAGTAGCCTGGGCAGATATCACCCTGCAGCAAGTGGCAGATAAAACGGGTTTTACCGTTGCTGAACTGCGATCCGGCAAACTTGAACTCACTCAGCCACAAGATGGCGCCTGGCACTTTTACGCCAATGACCCAACGGCCCAAACATCCACCCACCTGGCTTCGACCTGGGCAGAAGCATTTACAGCGCAAATCCAGCTAGGTATCCAGGCAGCCGTTACCTTGGACGCAACTCGCAAAGCGCTGCAAATCAATCCTGGGGATAAAAAATTACAGGCAGCAATCCAAGAATTGGAATCCAAATCTCTAGCCATAACACCTGAACTGCAAGTCTCGCTGGCACAGGGTAAAAACCTGCCTGCGGAGCATAAAAGCAGCCTGGGAACCTATACCATCGCAGGCGCAACCTTGTTTTTGGCGTTGGCTGGCCTGATCATTCTTTTATTCGGAAGGGACTAAAATCTCTACTACGTCGCTTTCACGGGTTCTTTGGGCGCTTGTCCTGGTGACCCTCCCTGTCACCAGTTTTCGCTTTATGCCGTTTATGGGCAATGGCACTTATGTGCGCCCACTGGCACTGTACCCATTGATCCTTTTAATACCGGTTTTGCTGATACGCCTGAAACAAGGCCAGATCTCCCGCCCCTGGCCAGGAGCGCTGACCGTTTTACTGGCCTTTATCCTTGCAGCACTGGCTGCCACTGCCATTGGCGCGACCCTTGCCCCACTGGAACTGCGAGGTGTAGATTTTTCCGATCGCGCCTTGCGTGCCGGGGTGACTCTTATCATCGGCGTATCCTTTTTCGCTGCCGCGGTGTGGATGAACCAGAGCGAAAATGATTTAAGATTTTCAGTCAAGTGGCTGTTGACCGGCTTGGCGGCGCATTTGATCTGGGGCGCCATCCAATTTGTCGGCTTGAACAGCAACCATCGCAAACAATTGATAGAGATACAAAACCTGTTTTCGGTACGCGGCCTGGTCAAAAACAAACGTATCTCCGGCTTTGCTTTTGAACCATCCTGGCTGGCTGGGCAGATCGCGTCGTTATATTTGCCGTGGTTGGTCGCCGCCCTTCTCATGGGCTACCGCGCTCTGAACAATAAGCGCAGTGAACCCGTCAACCAGCCGGGCACTGATATTGATCAGCATCTCTACAAAAGACCTGCAGAGTTGCTTCTCACCCTGCAAAGTTTAGCGCGAAGCTGGATCGAACCAGTTCTCCTGGTTGGCAGTCTTATCGGCATTTTCTTGACCTATTCCCGCTCAGGGCTGGTGATCGCTATGTTGGCAGGGATCGCCACCATCATACTGGCGGGCGGCCAATCGGCAAAAACTTTTTGGAGTTGGGCTCGGACAGGGTTTGACCATAAACGCTGGACAAGTATTTCAGCAGGGTTAAAAACGGTTGGGAGCAGAGTAGTTTTTGCAGCACTGGTGGTGGCAATGCTGATTGGCGCAGCCACTTTTTTGGCAGACAAGGGCTACATCGCCGTGTTCTTCAATTCTGAAAAAACAGACATTTTTTCTTACGCCGTTGATGTCTTCCTTGGTCCTCGCCTGGCTTACGCAACCGCAGCACTACAAGCATTTCAGACCCATCCTCTGACCGGTGTAGGGCTGGGAGCAAGTGGATTTGGAATTTATCAAAACATGCCAGATTGGATCCTTACAGGGGTACCAGAGATCGCCAACCAGATGAGCCCAACATCCAGCCTATACCCAAACCCGAAAAACCTTTTCGTTCGATTGTTGGCGGAAACCGGGTTGTCAGGCATGGTATTATTTATGACATTTTACTTGACCTTGTTTGCAGATGCCCTGACCCTGCTCCGACAAAGATCCACCCCCGATTCAATAGCTGCCCGTTGGCTGGGAGCAGCCGGAGTTTTCGCCCTGGCGGCGATTGTATTGCAAGGTATCTCACAAGATTCTTTCGCAATGCCAGAGATGTGGCTCAACCTGGGTATGCTGGCAGGTGCCGTCGGGGCTTTATGCATGCCCAAGCAAATCGCCGCGTCGTCTGAACCACAAATTGTCGCTAACTACAATAGCCCCGATTCCTGAACGGGACACGGATGACCCAGATAAGATCAAGAACAAGAACCATCCCGTGCAATAACCGGAACCATCACTACAAACAGAAAGATAAGGATGTGAAATGATCATACTTAGTGTTGGTATGCCGCGCGCCGGATCAGGCTGGCACTATAACCTGATCCACGATCTTATGGATACGACCGGCTGCGATGACGCGCGTGACATACGGGCGAACTTTGGCTTGCAAAACATACTAACTGATGTCAACTGTAATATAGGCGTGTTAAGCGCGCGGCGCTTGATTATGGTCTCTCGCCCGGCATTAATGGGACACACCTTCGTCATCAAAGCCCATTCATCGCCGACCATTTGGGCGCGAGCCCTCATCCAGGGCGGAATCATGCGCGCGACGTATATATACCGCGACCCACGCGATGCCATGCTATCTGCATTTGACTATGGCAAACGTGTGCTGGAGAAACAGGGACGCCCAAATGCATTTTCACAGCTTACAGATTTTGAAAAAACAACCAGTTTTTTCGTGGAATACGTAAAAGACTGGGAAAAGTGGATGCAAGTTTCAGGCGTGTTGAAAGCTCGTTATGAGGATTTACTACAAAATTATGACGACGAATCCAGAAAACTGGTCAAGTTTCTAGGGATGGATCTGGCGAATGAAGCCGTAACCCGCGTAATTGAAAAATACCGCCCGAACGGGCAGGTACAGGGCCAACAGGGTACCCACTTCTTTAAAGGACAGGTGGGGCGTTTCCGCGAGCGCTATACATCTGATGAACAAAAAATCCTGATAAAGCAATTTGGCAAAACTCTGGAAAAGATGGGCTACGAACCAAAATTCGAGTTATGATGATGGAATATGTATCGATCTGATTCTCCTTACCTGATTGACTGGTACGTTGTCTCCTTGCGCTGGGTTATCCTGATTGGGACAATAGTGTCTCTGGCATTTGCTGGAGATATCCGATCACCGGGCAACTTGCTGTTAGTTGTCATTGGGATATGGAATATCTCAATGACCTGGCTGGCAGCGCAAAGCCGCCGGTTAAAATACCATCGCGAAATAAATGTCGGGATTGACTTACTCATCGCGGCACTGTTTTTTTTGATCGAGGGTAGCTTGCTAAGCCCCGCAGACTGGATGATCGTACTGCCATTGTTTAGCGCAGGACTTTACTTTAACCTGCTCGGCGGGTTGATCGCTGCTGGGTTAATGATACTGGTTGAATCAGCCGGTTATTTTATCAATGGCGCCAATATTATACTTATTGCCATCGGTGCAGTAGTTACGCTTGCACTGGGGGGAATGTTTGGGTATATCAGCCAGCAAGCTTATAACCAGCTGCAAGTGGAACGAAAAAAACAATTGGTCGTCCGCGAAAGACAGCAAAAGGTGGAAACCGACCGGCTGAGAGCCATCTACAACATGTCTTCTGCGCTTACATCCACCCTTAGTTACAAGCGTGTACTGGATTCGGCCCTCGACTTAAGTGTTAATGCTCTACATGTGGAAGAGGTCGACCCCAATCAGGATACAGTAAAAACAGATACGGGTCTATCAAGCGCCATCCTTCTCTTTAAAGAGAACCAATTGATCGTCGGTTCAGCTCGCCGTTTCACACAGACAGATATGCGAATTACTTTTCCTGCCAAACAGGGTATCCTCGCACACATCATCGAAGAAGGTGAACCGCTGGTGACCGAAAGCCTGGCCAAAGATCCGGAATTGAATCGAGTAATTGGTTTATCAAGCTGTAACTCAGTTTATTGTCTGCCCATGCGCAGCGGCTACAATGTCTACGGCGTAATGATTTTTGGACACCCCACCCGTGGTTATTTCAATCGCGAACGCTGCGATGTCCTGGCCATCGTTGGACGACAGGCAGTCATTGCCATCCAGAATGCGCGTCTTTACCAGGATCTGGCGGATGAAAAAGAACGGATGGTTGAAGTACAGGAGGAAGCGCGTAAAAAACTGGCGCGAGACCTGCACGACGGCCCTACCCAATCAGTGGCCGCCATGGCAATGCGCGTCAGCCTGGCACGTCGCATGATCGAACGAGACCCAAAAGCCGCAGCGGATGAACTCGAAAAGATTGAAGATCTGGCGCGCCGTACCACCAAGGAAATCCGCCACATGTTGTTCACCCTACGGCCGCTGGTGCTTGAATCACAAGGCTTGGTTGCCGCGCTGCAAGCCAACGCAGACAAAATGCAAGAAACCTATAGTCAGGAAGTTCTTATTCAAGTGGATGAAAAACTCGCCACCATGATCGAAATGGGAAAAAGCGGCGTCATATTTTATATAGTAGAAGAAGCCATCAATAATGCGCGCAAACATGCCAAAGCGGCGCAGATCTGGGTTCGGTTGAATCCACTTCCCAACCAACCAGAAATCGCCTTCCTCGAAATTTCTGATAACGGCGTGGGCTTCGATGTAGCCGAGATAAACAAATCCTACGATAAGCGCGGCAGCCTGGGAATGGTGAATTTAAGAGAACGGACCGAGTTGGTGAACGGCGTCTTGAATATTAAATCGGTCATTGGCAAAGGCACAAAAATCCAAGTATTCATTCCCCTTTCCGAAGATGCTGCCGACCTGCTCAACAATGCTCGCGATACCCAGCAAAACCAAACCACTGCCTGAACCACCCCGTGGCCGTGCGAGAACCGGCACTATCGTAGTGACTGGGACCATTATGAGTTTTCATAAGTGTACAGCAGCAAGCACAGTAAACAGCCGGAGACAGATTAGTCCCAGGTATTTGAAGGAAATATGCCACTAACAACAGGAATATATTATTTTGAGAATGGCGGAAATTGGGCCCGTCCGGCGGTCATTTTTATCCATGGCGCAGGGGGCAGCAACCTCTCATGGCCCCCGGAAATCCGGCGATTACATGACCAGCGCATTTACGCGCTTGATCTTCCTGGTCACGGAAAATCCGAAGGGATTGGGCGCCAGTCCATCCCAGATTACGCGCGCTGCGTACTCGATTTTATGGCTTCCCTCAAAATCCAAAAAGCCGTTTTTGTTGGACATTCAATGGGTGGAGCCATTGCGCTGTGGCTGGGCATTCACAACCCCAGCCGCACCCTGGGGCTTGGGTTGATCGGAACCGCTCCGCATCTGCGTGTTTCTCCTGACTTAATTTCCAAATCATCCGTTGAAGCCACACTACCTCTTGCTGTAAAAAGTACCATGGATCTGGCCTTTGGATCCAAGACGGACCCACGCATAAAAGAATTGGCAACCCAGCGCATGGCTGAGATGCGCTACCCAGTATTGCATGGTGATTTTTTGGCATGTGATAGTTTTGACGAAACCAGCATCTTGGGCCGAGCCAAAGCGCCCACGTTGATCATTTGCGGTTCCGATGATCGAATGACCCCTTTACGATATTCCCAGATAATGCAAAAGCGCCTGAAAAAATCCCTGCTTCACATCGTCGATGGAGCAGGGCACATGGTCATGTTGGAACAACCCCATGTCGTGGCAGGTATTTTGAATGTATTTCTGAACAGCATCAATTACCAACCAGGAGATATCAGCTAGCCCTGATTTTCACTCTTACCCGTGGGAAAGTAAATTTTCCAGGTAGGGAAGTGCGTTTCTAACCGCCTGAGCACGATGACTCAGACGGTTTTTTTCATCCAAAGACAATTGAGCCATCGTGCACTTCATTTCCGGTATATAGAAGATCGGATCATAGCCAAACCCATTCCCGCCGCATTCTTCGGGAATAATCTCGCCATAACAAATCCCGTCGGCAAAAAAAAGTTGCCCATCCGGCTGTCCAATGGCGACCGTAGCGTGAAAATGAGCAGTCCACGGGCGAGATTTGGCGCTTAGGTTTTTCAACAAAAACGCGCGCCGGTCGGCATCCGTGGCATCTGGCAGCGATGAATAACGAGCCGAATACAATCCGGGAGCTCCATCTAACGCATCCACCTCCAGTCCAGAATCATCGGCAAACGAAATCAGCCCGCTGGCCTGGCTGTAGGCACTGGCTTTTTTCCCTGCGTTCTGCCGGTATGTCTGGCCATCCTCAACCACTTCCATCTCCAAACCGATCTCCTTAGGGATAAGCAGATCAAACGGCAGCCCTGCGAGCAGCGACTGAAGCTCGCGTACTTTCCCAAGATTCCCTGTTGCTATTAGTAATTTATTCATTGAAGTATTTTCATCCCATGCCCCGCGGCCGTGCTAGAACCGGCACTATCGCAAAAACTGGGGCTATCACAATGCCCGTGCAGAACCGGGTACCATGACCAGAACAATCGTCCTACCCATGGGGCTTTTCGGAAACAATACCCCTTATTTTTTTTATTTTTTCTATTGCCCACTGCACATGTTCACGCACAAGCGGCTCATCGTCATTTTGGACAACTTCAAGAGCAGGTAACAGTTCACTCCTTGCGCTGTTCCCGATAGCTATAGCCACATTGCGAAGATATCCACGTCGCTTGGCGCGTTTAATCGGACTATCTTTATACTTACGATTAAATTCCGCGGCTGAGAGCGACAGTTCAGCAAAGAGCGATTCGTCACCCCAGGACTTCTGGGACGACGAAAGATGGCGTATGCCATGATCCCAAACGCCCGGGCGCGGCATAAACGCCGGGTCACCTTCCATTTGGGCAAATCGGATATTCCACGGACAGACCATCTGGCAGATATCACAGCCAAAGACCCAATTACCTGTTTGGTGACGCAAATCAAACGGGATCTCAGCCTTGTTTTCGATCGTCAGATATGAGATGCAGCGCCTGGCATCCAATGTACGGTCCGGCAAAATGCAGCCCGTAGGACAGGCGTCCATACAACGCGTGCACGAACCGCACTGATCTGTAACAAATGATTCATCAAAGGGTAATTCGATCCCCAGCAGGATCTCAGCCAGCAGAAAATATGATCCTTTGCCCGGATTAATCAAACATGTATTTTTCCCGATCCAACCCAACCCAGCCCGCATGGCAAGATCGCGCTCCAAAACAGGTCCGGTATCGGTATACCAGCGATTGGGAATGGAATGCCCACTTTGCTCTTCAAGAAAAACCACCAGAGCTTTCAGGCGCTCTGGCAGCACAAGATGATAATCGGCTCCACTGGCATAGGCAGCAACCCGACACGTCCCGCTGGAATCCCCGGGGTTCAATCCAGACGGTTTTTGATACGGAATTCCCAACACCAGAATCGAACGACATTCTGGCAAGATCACGCGTGGATCAGCCCGCCGCTCAATGGCGCGTTGGTCCGCAAGATAAGCCATGCCAGCATGGCGATCTGCAAGTAGCCAGCGTTGATAAACATCAAAATGGGATGGAGGCTCAGGCGAGGTAATACCCGCCAATATAAAACCGAGCTGGCGGGACTTTTCCTTAAGTTCGAGGGCTAATTGCCCCGGGGTCATGGAACTACAATGATGACGGAAAATCTTTCCCCAAAGGCATAACCGTTATTATTGAACAAACGCCAATAACCGCCATAAGTGCCCGCTTTATCAGGCGCTGTCAAATTGATGGATACCTCCACCTCGGCACCTGGTTGAACTGAGGCACTAAGCAGAGTCGCTTGCCCGCCCAACTTTTCGCCATGCGACCATCTAATCTGGTAAGCGGTCCCCCACGCACAAGTTCCAGTATTTTTAACTTTCCAGGATTTTACAAAAGCCTGCCCAGCTGTCATTTGGGTACCGTCTGGCACTGATGCATCGCTGATGTATATAGAATTATCGCACAACTGCGCAGTAGGACTGGCAGCCACAGAAGTGGCTGTTGCGATGGGTGGCGGAGGAACTGGTGTGTTAGTTTCAGTAGGAGTTGGGCTTGGCTGGGCAGCAGCAGTCTGGGTAATGGCGGCGACGATAGTTTGTACCGCAGCAGTTTGCAATGCACCAATATTCACTGGAGTGGCTGTAGGTACTTCACTACCAGCACTTGCGCAGGCTGAAAGCATGACCAGGATCAAAAATACACTAAGTAAGGAGGCTTTCTTCATAAAATGGATACCTTTTGTCTGAACCGCAGATTTACGCAGATTTCGATGATTACGGCCCTGCTAGAACGGGCACTATCACTGTTCGTAACAGCATAACATTATTATATACTCGAGTGTTGTGTTTTGACAAAATAGCCAAAGAATGCTAACCTACCAGAAAACATCCTTTGCTCCGGACTGGTAAAAGACATGCAATTGCCAATTTTAGCACCTGCGCCACTGGTCAGCCAACATGCTGAGGCCTTCAAAGATTTATTTGAGAACCAGAAACAATA
>CAIMZS010000280.1 GCA_903846015.1 uncultured Anaerolineae bacterium
CAATACCTTCGCCAAAATTAGTTAAAAGAAATAGGGCTTTTCGAGTAAAGTTGAAGTCTTCGACAACCCAACCTACCCGAGAAGCCCATGCCAGAGATTTTAGCACTTTTACAGAACATTGCACCTCTTTTAGAGAAAACGACTTTACGCCAGATGAGCCACGTCATTTTTGGCATGCTAACGGCCAATGGGCGTGTCACCATGTTGGGTCTCTCCCGCTGGACCGAGAAAGGCGGAAGTTATCGAACCATCCAACGATTCTACCAAAGCACGCTGATGTGGAGCGCCATCCACTGGTTCTTATTCCGAGAACGGTTTTTTAAATCTGCCGACGAATATATTGGAGCTGGTGATGAAACGGTCATCAGTAAAGCCGGTAAGAAGACATTTGGGCTGGATCGCTTCTTTGCGGGATTGCAACAACAAGTCATTCCAGGCATCTCGTTCTTTGCCTTTTCTTTGATAAATGTCAACGAAGAACATTCTTATCCGTTACAGGCGACCCAAATCATCAAAAGCGCCGAAGAAAAGGCTGCCAGCAAGGCCAAAGCCGATGCCAGAAAGGTCAAGCCGACCGGTGAAAAGAAAAAACCGGGCCGTCCAAAAGGCAGCAAAAACAAAGATAAGGAGGCCGTCGTACTCAATGCTGATTTATTACGCATCCAAAACGCTCTGAAAAGTTTTATCGCCACGCTTGGATTCTTCATCACCATGAAATATGTGGCCTTGGACGGACATTTCGGTAACTATCCCAGCGCCTGGATGGTCAGACAAGAGAATTTGCACTTGATTTCCAAATTGCGTTCCGATGCAGCACTCAAGACAGCTTTTGTCGGAGAGCACATTGGCCGAGGTGCCAAACCCAAATACGGCGTAAAAATTGATGTTCGCAATCTGGATCTCCAATACTGGCAAGAAGCATTTTTCAAAGATGGTCTCCGAACCGACATCTATCAGGGCCAGTTTTACAACACCGAGTTTGCTTTTCCTCTCAATGTGGTTATCATCGTCAAAACCAATCTGGTGACGAAAGCGCAGGCGCACGTGATTTTGTTCAGCACCGATTTGGACTTGGCTTACGAAAAAATCATCAAATTCTACAGCCTGCGCTTCCAAATCGAGTTCAATTTCCGCGACGCCAAGCAGTATTGGGGCTTGGAAGATTTCATGAACATCACGGAAACAGCGGTCACCAATGCAGTCAACCTGTCGTTTTTTATGGTCAACTTCAGCCACGCTTTATTAGAGCCGTTACGCGAACACAATCCAGATTACAGCGTTTTGGACTTGAAATCACAGTACCGCGGCTATCGATATGCTACCGAAATAATAAAAATGCTTCCGGAAAAACCCGATGCCATTTTATTGGCCACGATTTTTCAACAAATTGCCCGCTTGGGCGCTGTTCACCCGGCTTTTCTGCCGGTTTCAAGCCAGTAATTGGCGAAGGTATTGAATTGACGGAGTGTTTCGTGTGCGGCCATAATACATCGTTTTAAGCTTTTACACTGCCATATTTTTGAATTGCGCGAACCATGGTTGTAAAATTTCGGATTGGAAAATCATTTTTTCCTGTGATACCTGTCCCGTAACCTGCATCAACCCCGATGATAAATCTGGGTTGATTGGATAGTGCTGCTAGCGCCTGGTCGACGTGCCCATCGATTTCTTCGGTGGATAGGTCGGCAACATAGTCAAGTGAAATTCCACCGATAAAAGCCATCTTCCCGGACCATTCCTGGGCTATACCGCTCTCAAAGTGAGTTTTGGATAAAGTCTTCACATCAAGGGAGGGTAGATGAATGACATTGATACCGATTTCCAGGAGTCGCGACAATAAATTATTGCTGAACGATTTACAATTGAGCGCAATGGGCAAACCATGTTCACGGGCAGGGATAATCATGCTTGCTAGTCGTGGCAGTACGGAATTTTCGAAAAGATTCAGGTCATCGACCAGGTCAGGCCTGGTCAAGGCATCATCATCGATTGAAATGAATAGTAGATCGCGCCCAAACCGGTCGCACAGGGCGCGCATCACCCGGCAATGGTGTTTGACGAGCATGTCCATCAATTTATCCAGGTCGGGATGACGTTTTCGAGCGCTGCCCAGATCGCATTCAGAGACAATGCGCAGGGCGTTTTCCACGAATGAATTGAAGCGAACATAGACGCCGATACCACTGTTTTCGACAGCGGTCAGCAGGTCTTCCAATACTCCGATCTGGGCTGCAAGCGAG
Source organism: uncultured Anaerolineae bacterium (assembly GCA_903846015.1). Classification (GTDB taxonomy): domain Bacteria; phylum Chloroflexota; class Anaerolineae; order Anaerolineales; family Villigracilaceae; genus UBA5195. The sequence continues at coordinate 2,241 of CAIMZS010000280.1, forward strand.
GGGGCCGGGTAGGCTTGACGAACTCTGGCAGAGAGATCAGTCGAAAGGTCGTCATCAATGGCCCCCAACTGCCACGAAATCTCACAGGGAAGCGCGTCCAGCCCGAGCTTTAAGGCAAACTCAACCGCGTCTTCAGGAAGGATGTTGAGCCCATCAGAGGCAAGTCGAACCGGGTGTCCGATGCATTGCTCGATAAATGCCCGGTTCAAAGCCTGGTTGGCCATGATTGGCAGTCGATCAGACATTTTGCCTTGCAAGGCCCTGGAAAGTCGTTCTTTGATGGGTTTTGCGAAGCCAGATTTGAGTTCGTCTTGCTGAGATGTTCCAGGGACGTGTGGCGCGATGGTGAGCAAAAGTTCGCGGTCGGCATCGTCCAGTGGCTTGATAAGCTGGCTCTCGGTAATATCTGGGATCAAAGAGTACAGAATCTTGGAGCTGGCTTGGTCGCTTTTAAGGAACCGTCCGCAGGAATATCGAAGAATGAGGCGTGTAGGCAGGATGACTTCACGTGACTTCAAGATGCCGGATGCGTTTATCCGGCTGAGCATTAACTGGGTAGCGTTAACACCCATATCATAGGCCGGTTGGGTGACATTTGTCATAAAGGGGAACCGGCGTTCCATTTCTGGCATTTCGTCGAAGGCGACGACAGCCATGTCTTCTGGAACCCGGATGTCGTGACGCTTTAGTTCATCGAGCACTCCGGCTGCAATGGTGTTATTGGCCGCGATCAAGGCAGTAGTTTTCAAGCTGTTTCTTATCAGTTCGCGCGTGAGCAGGATGCCTGAACTTTCCCGGTATTCTCCGCGCAGGATGAGTCGCTCATCTATCGGGATGCCTGCTTTGTGCAAGGCCAGGCAGTAGCCTGCGACGCGGTCCTCGGCGGTGCTGGTGGCAGAAGGGCCAGAGATGATGGCAATACGTTTGTGACCAAGGGAGAGCAGGTGTTGAGTCAAGGCCTGAGCGCCGGCGATAGAGTCGCAATAGACCATATCCCCGTCCCAATGATTCAAGCGACGGTCGATGACGACGGTGGGGATTTTCATCTCTGATAACTGGGAGAGTTGCTGCCCGTTCATGCTGTATGGCGCTACGATGACACCATCGACGCGCTGGCGGATGACGGTGTTTAGATATTTTGTAAATTTTTCGGGGTTTTCGTCGGTGTTGCATAAAAATACTGAATAACTACCGCCCTGAGCAGCATCCTCTACACCTCTGGCAACAGTTGTCCAAAACCCGCTGGTGATGTCTGGCAGGATCAGGGCGAGTGTGAAAGTCTGCTTTGAGCGCAGGCTGCGAGCTGCTAAATTTGGTATGTACCCAAGGTCTTCAATTGCTTTCTCAACCTTGGCCCGAGTTTCTGCGTTAACATTTTCAGATTCGTTAACAACACGCGAAACTGTAATCGGAGATACGCCAGCATATTTAGCTACATCGCGGATCGTAGTCATACAGAAACCTCAAAGGGCATATTGATATATTGATTTGGTATCGTTACCATTATAGCGTTACCAGTTAGCCAAGTCAAGTTGTTTTAATTAATCGAATTTTAATCGCCGAAAAAAATGGGTTTGTGCTCTGATCTGACTCCCAAAATGGTAATATTACGATAATCAATCCAATTCCTATGGGTTATCACCAATTATCCTGGAAATATAACATTAATATCCTGAAAAGCTGGATAAAACAATGCTGTTTGCAGGTTGAAATCTAAAAATTTGAATATCATGGAATAATTATGGTATTGACAATACTGTAAGTAAACCGTACAATGATATCGTTACCATTAACGCTATATTAATTTATTATTCTTGGTTCCCCCCTGGATTGTTTTCGCGGTTATTCAATATTTATCAAGGATAGCGTATGAATAGCTCTCTTGTTTTGATGGAAGACATCGATAAGTCTTTTACTGGGGTACACGCTTTGAACCATTGTAGATTTGATCTACGGTCGGGGGAGGTTCATGCGTTGCTTGGTGAAAATGGTGCAGGGAAATCTACCCTGATGAAGGTTCTTTCTGGCGTTTATTCAAAAGATAGCGGAAGAATTATTTATAAGGGTAAGGAAGTTGAGATTAACAGTCCGAAGGTAGCACAAAATTTGGGGATTAGTATTATCCACCAGGAATTAAACCTGATGAATCATCTGACAATTGCCCAAAATATTTTCATTGGACGAGAGCCTCGGGTGGCCAAGATTTTTTTAAACGATGAAGAAATAAATCGACGCACGGCCAAATTATTTGAGTCGATGCATTTGAATTTAGACCCACGGGTGAAGGTAGCTGACCTGACTGTTGCAAAGCAACAAATGGTTGAAATTGCTAAATCTTTGTCCTTTAACTCTGAAGTATTGATTATGGATGAGCCAACTGCGGCATTGACCGAATCCGAAATTGATGAATTATTCATTATGATTCGTCAGTTGCGTGACAAAGGGG
>CAIMZS010000281.1 GCA_903846015.1 uncultured Anaerolineae bacterium
GAATACCTGTTGATTCAAGGACATGCTCAGGCCGGATATGACCTGTTGAAGGACGTGAAGTTTCCATGGGAAATCGCGCTGGTCGCGTTACAGCACCACGAACGTCTGGACGGCAGTGGTTATCCGGCCGGCCTCAAAGGCGATGCAATCACCATGAATTCGCGCATTGTCGCGGTGGCCGATGTCGTGGAAGCCATGTCTTCGCGCCGGCCATACCGCCAGGCTCTGGGCATCGACGCAGCATTGGCTGCGATTGAGTGCGGGCGTGCAACGCTATTCGCCGCCAATGTTGTCGATGCATGCGCGCGATTATTTCGGGACAAGGGCTATCTCATTCCAGACTAGCATCGGTGCGATGCGTTCGGGTTGCAGCGCCAGTGAAATCGACCGCTGGGTTTCTTGCATCAATCCAATGACCGACATCTTTGTTCTCGAAAGCGGTCATCGGGAGGGCGAAAAAATCAACAGCGGACGCTCAGCACCGAAGACCATTTTTTCCATGTCTGGCTTCAATCCGTCCAACCATGATGAATCAGTTGGAAGATTTGGATTGGAGCGAATTGCTCAGTTGCACCTTGTTGCTCACGCCAAGATGAACATAAGCATTTCGCAAATAGGTTCGAACGGTGGCTGGAGAAAGTGAAAGCTGGCGCGCGATCTCTTTATATGTCAGTCCGGAGGCAAACAAATAGGCGGCTCGTTGCTCCCGTGGGGATAATTTTTGCGCCGGGTCTCCGCGGCGCACGGCGCAAAGTTGGACTTGGTCACCGTGCGCAAAAAGCTCAATGGAACCGCCCGGCAGACGAACTGTGCACGGCAGTTGCGAAAAATGATCTACCAACACGCCAGGCAGAGTGATCCCATCCCACTGCGGCCACTTTGCTTGAATGACTTCGCAAAATTCAGGGCCAGCGTAAAGCAACTGTCCATCAAGGCGAGCCAGTGCCACACGAAGAATGTCATTTATCGAATTCTTGCTAAGCTCGTTTTGCAGGCTGAAGTACCACAGTTGAACAATGTGCTTCATCACATGCCTGAACAACATGGCTTCCTGATCGCTGAAGCTTGGTCCTGCGCTACCTCTGTACATAACCATAAAGAAGGATTGTCCGGTCGCTTCTTCGTCCAGGCACATGCCCATCACGTGTCGTATGCCGTAGCGCTCAGCAAACTCGGTCAATACAGGGACCGATTTGATTCGATCGTCGTCAATCAATACCCGCTTGACCTGTCCCAGACATTGCATCATTTCCTGCACGAAAGGGTCAATGGTCGCGATGCGTCGCCAGTCATTGACCAGGCTCTCCGGTAAACCAATAAAGTCAGCCTGGAGAATGTCAAACGCTTTTCCGGATTTTGTTTCGAAGGCAAGACCCCACCAAACGCTTTGGCAATTGATTGTTTTGACGGCCAGCCTGGCCCCATGAAGTAGAAATTCTGCAACCGGGAGATCCCTGGCCAAACGCCCAAGACTGAGCAGGCAATTGCTCAATAACTCAATGGCGTCGAGATTGTTGGTGGCTTTCATCTCTGCAGTAGTTAATCACGAATGGCGTTCTGACGGAGCCTATCTTACGTGGAACATCGGCCGATACCGTCTGCATTTGCAGACCCCTCATTAGCAGGGCTGTTTGTTCCGCCTTGCCTGCAGTAACTTCGCCCCTGCGATTCCCCCTATTAACAAGACTTCAAAGGCCACGCCATGAGCACTCCAGAGACAACCCCATTTGACCAATTA
>CAIMZS010000282.1 GCA_903846015.1 uncultured Anaerolineae bacterium
CGATTTTCCATTTTTATCATTTAGTCGAACTTCTGTTAAAGATGTCCATTTGGTATTTTTTGGAAAAAAGAAAGCCGCCGCATCTTCGGCAATCAACCAATCTTGCCTGAATCGGATGGGGCATGTTATCGCTAATTCTGTTTTGTCAAAAACAGAACATACGCCCAGTGGCGCATTCGCTTTATCTTTTGTGCAAGAAGGAACCTTGTTATTATAGGGACATAATCTGAGCCGCCGATGACGTTGAGCATCTTCGGATAAATTATTAATTGGGAACCCAAAACTTCGGCAAGCGGTTGTTTTCTCATTGGTTTATAGTTTCCGTTATTAGAGAATTTCTCTGGTTTTCTGCCACTATGCATTTTGATGATCGTTTACTGGAGGTATGCATGCCGCACAGCCTGGGATTAAAATCTCAAGAAAAGCCTTATTCGAAATTGGATTATAGTGTAAAAAAAACAAATCGCGGGTTTACTCTGAACCCGGAGGTATTCTATTCGGGACAAATACTTCCGTCAGGCCTGGCGTTTGAGCAGTTTATCGGCCAGATCCAGCAGGGCGTCGCCGGCCTGGCCCTGGGGATCGGCCTCGCGCAGGCTGTTGATCGCCATGTCAGTCATCTGCCTGGAGGCTTCGTGGGTGGCTTCGTAGCCGCCTTCGCTTGCCAGCAGGGCCGCGATCTCCTGGACTTCGCCGGGCTGGATCGGTCCCTGGACCCAACGTTCGGCGAAACGACCTTTTTTGCCGAGACCAACCAGCACAGGCAGGGACTTTTTACCATCCACCAGGTCGCTGGCGGTTGATTTGCCGGTGACGGTTTCATCCCCCCAGATGCCGAGTATGTCATCTTGCACCTGGAAGGCCAACCCGAGGAAGTGTCCAAAGGAACGATAGGCTTCCTGGGTCGATTCGTCCGCCCCGCCCAGCAAGGCCCCCAAGGCACAGCAGCCTGAAAGCAGCGCAGCCGTTTTGCCGCTGATCATCGGCCAGTAGTCTTCGACACCCAGGTCAAGGCGTTGTTCGTATGAGATATCCAGGAACTGCCCGCGCGTCAGATCGAGGCATCGATCTTGCAGGATGCGGGCAGCCTGAATGACCGTATCAGCCGGGTAGCTGGCGATCAGATCTGTGATAGCCAGGTTGGAGAGTACGAACAAGCCGTCGCCGGCGTTAATGGCCTGGGCCGGTCCCCATTTGACCCACACAGTGGCGCGTCCACGCCGTTTGGCGGAATTATCCTGGATATCATCATGCACGAGTGAAAAATTATGCAGCAGCTCCACCGCGGCGGCGGCAGGCAGGGCAGGCTGCCACTCTGCGCCGTTGGAAGCCGCGGTCAAAAGCACCAACAGCGGCCGGATGCGTTTCCCGGTTGCCTCTGGCCCGGCGCCTTCGCCTGTCCAGCCCATGTGATAAGTAAGCATCTGGTGATACAGGCTGGTGCGCGGTGAGTCCAGGCGCGCCACCTGGCGTTGAAGTTCTGTTTCAGTTGATTGGATAAGATCAGAAATGATGGACATACGCTTTACCTTTGTTGGCGGGTTATTTTATTTTCAGATTGGCATGTTTAAGTTTATCAAGATTTTCGAGACCGGCAGTGAACATGGTGACCTGCAGCTGCCGGTGCGTTAATTTCAACGTTTCCACCGTATTTTCGCTTGAGATGGCGGCAGCTTTCAGAAAAAGACCTGCCATGCCGCCCAGCGAGGCGCCCAGGGCAATACACCGGGCAATATCCAGACCATCCTGCAGCCCACCGCTGGCGAAAATGGTCATGTTGGGGGCGGCCTGTTTTACGTTCAGGATGGCATCGGCAGTCGGGATGCCCCAATCCACAAAGCTGGCTGCCAGGTTTCGCAGGAATTCGTCTGGGGCGCGGTGCATTTCCACCTGTGACCAGCTTGTGCCGCCTGCGCCAGCCACATCGATGGCGGCTACGCCGCAATCTGCCAGCAGTCGGGCGCTTTTTTCTGAGATGCCCCAACCTACTTCCTTGGCAATGACCGGTACTTCCATGTTTTTACAAATATGCTCGATCTTGCGGGCCAAGCCCTTCCAGTTGGTGTCCCCGCCGGCCTGCACGGCCTCCTGTAAGGGATTTAAATGGAGGTACAGGGCATCCGCTTCGATCATCTCGACTGCGCGCCTGCATTCATCCAGGCCGTAGCCGTAATTTAACTGAATTGCGCCGAGGTTGGCAAACAGCAGGATATCCGGCGCCGCTTTGCGCACCTGGAAGGATGCGGATTGTTCGGGATGTTCCAGGGCTGTGCGTTGACTGCCAACGCCCATCGCCACACCGCAGGCCTGGGCAGCTTCGGCCAGGCGCATATTGATCGCCGCGGCATCTTGTGTTCCGCCCGTCATCGAAGAAATCAGGATGGGAGCTTGCAGCTTTTTGTTGAAGAGAGTCAGGCTGGTATCGATATCTTCCAGGTTGCATTCTGGCAAGGCTTCATGGATAAAGTGGATATTTTCCAGTCCAGTGCTCAAACCAGAGCGCACGTCCCGTTCGAGGTTGATGCGGATGTGATCGTCTTTTCTTTGGGTAATTGGCGCAACTTTTGACATAGTACTGTGTTCCTGTTCATGGAATGCTGGCATAGTGGTAAAATGACGTCTGTCAATAAAACAAGCAAATAGACCGCTACAGGAGGAACGTATGGCTGACACTTATGGTGAAATCAAGGCAATTATCGTCGAGTTACTTGGATCTGACGAAAGCAAGATTACAATGGATGCTCGTTTCCGTGAGGAACTCGAGGCCGATTCTCTCGATCTGGTCGAATTGATCATGGCCTTCGAGGACAAGTTCGGCGCAGAGATCTCTGACGAAGATGCTCAGGGCATCACCACGGTTGGGGAAGCTGTCCGCTACATCGACAGCCACCGCTAACCCAAACCTCAGCTTTATTATACAGGATGGGCAGGTCATTTGACCTGCCCATCCTGTATTTTTATCGGCTTGAGATTTGCAGAGTAGGAAAAAAGCGATTATTTTTTCCTGTTTTTGAAAAAGCTCAGCAAAGATCGCTTGTTTTCACCGGCAATTTCTGCGGGCTGCTGGCGTGATATTTCAGAGTCTGTGTATTGATAACTGTAAGCCGAGCTGCCATTATATCCATAATGAGCATGCCTGGGTTTGATCCGGTTTAATACTGCCCCAACAAGGCGAGGATTCCCGGATCGCAGGGATTCTAAAATGGTCCGGGCAACTTCTCGATGAGTTCGACCTGTGAGAATAACCACCAAAACGCCATCAACGCGTGGAGCGAGCACGTGAGTATCCGCCAGCATGGCTGGCGGGCTGTCTAGCAGAACGAAATCTGCAAATGTTCTGGCTTTTTCAAGAATCGCCCGCATGCGTTCCGAACCAAGCAGTTCTGTCGGGTTGGGCGGCAAGGCCCCGGTTGTAATCAACGATATTTCCGTATTATTGGCACCTTGCAAAGTTTGAATGGCTTCTTCAAATTCACACTGACCTCGAAATAAGTCACTCAGACCGTGGCGGTTACTGACCCCAAAGTACCGATGAAGATTGGGCCGACCAAAATCGACATCGATTAGCAAGACTTTCTTACCGCCTTGCGCCAGGATTGCTGCGAGATTCGCGGAAATGGTTGTCTTTCCTTCAGATACTCCAGAACTCGTGACCAACAAGGATTGGATTGGTTTTTCAATCGCGATATATTCCAGGTTCGTCCGTAATGTTCGAAAAGCTTCGCTGACCGGGGAACGCGGCTCGTTGGTAACAAACACCCCTGTTTTCTTGTGGTCGATTTCTGTAATATAACCCAGAACATTCAACCCGAGGGTGCGCACAACATCTTCCTTGTTCTTGATCGTGTCATCCAAAAATTCTATTAGAATAATTACTGATAGAGCAATGAGTAGACCGGTCACACCGCCAATCAGTGTGTTGCTGGCAGTTCGTGGGCGAATCGGATTGGATGTCCAGGTGGCGGCCCCGACTTGCACCAGGGTTGGTAAATTTTCGAGGATGGAAAGGCGAATATTCTCCCGGCTTTTGACCAGGTCCGTATAAATTTGTTGATAAACAGCCAGCGATTTTGTCAAAAGCGCATCTTGAGGATTTTTGGTAATATTTAATTGGGTGGATGCAATTTGTTCTTCCATCTGGATGATCTGCTTATCCAGACTTTGCTCGGCGTTTGTGAAGCGACCACCCTGAAGGATATCACTTTGTTCGTTAACAACCTTGATGAGTGTGTCTGCAATCAGAGCCGCCTGGCGCGGATCATTATCTTCAACAAATACGTCAATGAATTGCGTGTTCTGAAGAATTGATGCAGTGATTTGGCTATCGCTGAGGTGGATATTCAACTCTTTTTCAACCGCATCCAGAACTGTCCTCAGATTGAAGAAGACGATATAGGTTTGGGTGAATTGCTGAATGTTTAATGAACTGCTTAAATCCGTGTTTTGGTTCTGGTTGGCAGGTTTTACAACCAGAACGCGGGCGCTGGCCTGGTAAACGGGTTGCTGCAACCGGCTGGCGAAATAAGTACCGCCGGCTCCCACAAGTATTCCGACCAGGATCAGCCAGAACCATTGGCGCAGCACTCCAAAATATTGCTTTATTGTAGAAGCATCCATTAATTCGAAGTCAGTTAGTTCAGGTGTTCCCATTGTTTTTCCTATTAAAGTGATCGATGATTGTTTTAATATGCGCCCTTACCGAGCAGGACTACCAGGGTTGTACGAATGATGATCTTGATATCCAGCCAGAAGGAATAATTCTCAATATAATAGAGATCATCCTGCGTATTTAAATGCATGGGTTTGTCGCTGCGACCATTGACCTGCCACCAACCTGTTAGCCCTTGCGGCACGTTAAAACGTGCAGTCTGCCAGGAATTATATTTCTCTACGAGCGAGGGCAGTTCTGGCCTGGGCCCAACCACGCTTATTTCGCCTTTGATAATATTAATGATTTGCGGCAGTTCATCCATACTATAACGGCGTAAGATGCGTCCGATGGGCGTTATGCGGGGGTCGTCCGGGGTTTTATAGATGGTATTTCCATTTCCGTCTGATTTTCCGATCAATGGATGCATAGATTCTGCGCCAACGATCATGGTTCTAAATTTATACATTTCAAATAACTTGCCTCCTTCGCCGACTCTTTTTTGCCTGAAAAAGATTGGACCGGGGCTGATCAGCTTGATGGCTGCTGAGATCAAAACTAAAAGAGGCGCAACGATGGGCAAGCTGAAGGTGACGAATACTACATCGAAAATCCGTTTTGACAGGCGTTGACCATTGGAAAATGCAGGAGGACGCAAATCCAACATTGGAATTCCTGCAAACATTTCGAGATTGGTTCTTGAAATCGTAAATCGGTACTCATCCGGTACGATCCAAACCCGGATGGCTGATTTTAGCAGTAAATCAACGATTTTAACGATCGAATCTCGGGATTTGTTAGTCAGGGCAATTACAATATGGTCTATCTGTTTTGTTTTTAGAAGTGAATCCAGTGAACTGATTGGACCAAGTACATCCGAAGGATTATTACTGATATCGGGGTCATCATCCAAAAAGCCGACGAAATGCATGTGATTGATGGAGTATTTCTGGATGGCGGTAGCAACCTGGTAACCAACTTTACCTGCCCCGATCACGAGCACTTGCTTCTTTTTGTTTGTATCCATGTCCCGGATTCGCCAATAAATGCGGACCATTATTCGCCACAACAGCATCCAGCAAAAGGCGCCCGCCACGAATGTTATGAAGCGCGTGCGTGAAGTGTCCCATTGAAAAAAATAGAGTACTCCGGCCATCGAACAAACTGCTACCAGGGTGCTGTAGATTAGCTTGGATAATTCTTCAACAAAGAGGATATTACTATCTATTTCGTATAAGCCCGACCCCAGGTTAATCATTATCCAGCAAAAGGGCAAAACGAAGAATAGTAAAGGTGGAATATGCGTCTGATAATTCGTGGAGACAATGTCAGGAAATGTATTCGGCGCAAAGCGAAACCGCAGCGCAAGCGCCAAGCTCGAAAAAATCGAGCTGAGATCAAGAACAAGCGAGAAAACGACAAAATTGGTCGAGTACCTGCGCAGCATAAATTGGTTGCTCCGAGTGTTAAAGCGAAAAGCAAAATAAATGAGGTTCGCCGCAAAACGCGATATCTACCAAAGGAAGGCTCAGGTAAAACCCTGGCGCGTCACAGTAAATTACCATTTTCCCAGTAAAACGCCAATTTTCTTCTGGACAAAATATTGGCTGAGGTCTGGGAAGCAGATGGTTCTACCTTACATTAGTTGTGTTTATGGACGGCAGCGATGATGGGCATAATTGTGTTGCATAGATGCTTAGCATACAGTTTCATACTCGAGTCTTGCCTGTCCCCCACACTATATTGATAAAAAGTGGCAGCTCAATTTTAGATGTTTCTTGATTTAAAGGGTGAAATCACCCGGTCTGTGTCAACACAAGATTTTTTTAATATTATTCTAATGTATCAATCATACCAGAAAAGCTTGTTTTAGCCTTCAACGCAGTGTTTAACTTTTGTGTAAGTTTTGTTTAAGCTGGCTTAAACAAAACTTACACAATTGGTGGCTTATATGGTTAAGATAATGCTTATAATTTATTGGGGAAGAAAAATCTGTAACTTAATTCACATATGCATCGCCTGCAATAAGGAACTTATACCTCAGCGCGCACAAAGCGCTGAGATTATTAACGAATTCGTCAATAATATTGCTAATTCTTTGCGGTTAGTCCCAAAATAAGGTACTTGAACGCTAGTGTTCACAGCGATAAAGGCTTTTTGTAGTGGGCTCAATGGTGGTAAAGAATCCGCCAAAAGAACACAGGGATGCCAACAATGTACCTTCGCCAAAGCCGGCGTGGCTCGATGATCAGCCGCGCCAGCCATTCAAGGCCATGATCGGTGACCCAGCGCGGGGCGCGCGGTATGTCACCGGCCAGGGTATCGAATAATGCCCCAACCGTCAGGGTCACAATGACATTTAATTGCTGCCAGTTTTCCGCCAACCATTCCTCTTGTTGGGGCATGCCAAAGGCCACCAGCAGGATGGCGGCCTGAGAGTTATTAATCAGCGTAATAACCGCCTCGTTATCCTCTGAGCCCTGGCTTTTGTCAAAATATCCATGCTGGGTACCTGCAATGCGCAGCTCCGGGGTATGAAGGAGTAGAGCCTGGGCGGCGTGTAATGCCACTCCTGGGGCAGCTCCCAGGAGAAAAACACCTCCGCCTTGTTTGCTGGCGATTTGCATGACCTGGTGAATAAAGTCGGGAGGGGTGTAGCGTTCTGGGATGTGTTTGCCGATCAGCCAGGCGCCCAGTTTAACGCCAAAACCGTCACAAAAAACAATGTCAAAACTATTGAGTGCCTTTTGGAAGGAAGCACGCTCCCAAGCCAGGTTAAGCGCGTGAATGTTTACATTGCCCACCAGCAGGCGCTGTCGTTTTTGCAGGCTGTCCTGTAACTGAGACAGCAGGTCTGTCATTGGCAGAGCATGAATATTGACTCCCAGGATCGTTAGTATCGAATTCATGGGATAACATTCACAAGCGGGCAAGGATAACCTGCTCGAACAGGTACAGGTATTCTTGCGCAACCTCATCAACCGCATACCTTTTCGCTGCCATAAAACAATTTTCAGACATTTCGCCCAAAATTGACGAATGGTGAACCGCGTACTCCATCCTATCTTGCAGGGATTGGACGCTGCCCGATTCAAATAGCCAACCGGTTTTGCCTTCAGTGATGTTTTCTGGTAATCCACCTGCATTGGAAGCAATGACGGGTTTCCCAAAAGCCAGGGCCTCGACGGAGACAATCCCAAATACTTCGGGCCAGGTGGAAGGTACGATCAGTACATCCATCTCCGATAAAATCTTATCTTTTTCAGAACCATCCACCTTTCCCAAAAACTTAATGGCTGAATGCTGCCCCCATTTTTGTTTTAGCGGTTGTTCCAGGCTGCCCCAACCTGCGATTTGGAGCTGAATATTGGAATGGGATTTTGACAGGCTGGAAAAGGCGTCCAGCAGCATCTGGACGCCTTTTTCTGGCTCAAGCCTGCCAAGATACAAAAATGTGAGCGGACTATCCTTGTGTTTTTGGTTTGTACCAGCCTGCATGCGAGCAGATATGTTTTCGACTGTCAGCCCATGCGTATTTGGTATCACCATTTCCTTCGCAGTGGCAAATAATCCATTTGCCACGATCTGATCAAGGGTAAACTTACTGGGCGAAATTACCCAGCTTATGTTTTTGGTCAGCAAGCGACGAATGATTCGATAAGGTTCCAACTTCCAATCGCGCCGTTTCACCCATTCTCCTAACCGGCCTTCCAGCGTACCGATCGGACTGATACTTTCATAATCCTGGCAGGTTTGTATCACCCGGCCTGGGTAAAGTTTTGATGATACTGACCAAACTGCGCCGGAAAAACCGCGCATTTTTTGAATGTTGATTACATCTGGATTTTCAGCAGACAGGATTTCGTTCAGTGTCAGGGCGGTGTGAGGGTTGTAGATGTCAATCAATTGCCAGATTGAACGCTTCCAGACAGGTTGTGAATTTTTTTGGTCGAGAGGGTATAGATTGAAGGGTGAAAAACGATAAAACTTTATGCCATCGTTTCTAGTGGGCTTGCTGTGGTGGGTATGTCCCAGGGTTATAACAACCACGTCGTGTCCAGCTTGGCACCAGTTTTTAGCAAGGAATTCTGCGATCAGGCCAGCCCCGCCGCCATCCAAACCGTAGAAGGATGAAATCAGGATAATTTTCATTAGCGCTGAACACTTGTTTGGGCAGTAGGCACTGGGCTGGAGTATGAAAATAACAGACCAAAGCCGATGACCACCCAGAACCAGATTCCGCTAAACGGAGTTTCGATCAGGTTGCCAAAGGATCCGATGATGATAAAGGATAGAATAAAAATCAAGTACCATAGGGCCAGTCGAGACTTTGAATTGGATAACCCGTGCGTTATGATAATTTTGAAAAAACGGCGCGCAAGAAAGACTAAAAATAAACACCACAGAAATAATCCTGGAAATCCGGAAAATCCTAAAAAGCTGATGAAAATATCGTGCGGACTGCGTAAAGGATTGTCTTTGTTTGTCGCAGTATCCGCGTATTTAGCCGGGAGATTAAACCCAAATCCATGTCCCTGCCAGAACAACTCTGGCGAGGAAACTTGCTCAACCAGGCTTCGCCACATATTCAGCCGCCAATTAACTGTATTTGTAAGGCTGCCAGAGTCGTTAATATTGATAAGGCTTGTGAAGTTTTCTACATATTGTTGTACTGATATTTCCCGCTTGGCATTGGGAAAATTATATACAGGATTGATTGCAAGCAGCGCAATTAAGACAACGAATGCAAGAATGACCGGTGGTCGCCAATCAATACGTTTCAACCCATAAATGCCCGGCAAAACTATCCCTGACAAACTGCCCAAAAATGAACCGCGACTTTGGGAAAAAACAATTCCAAAATCGGCCAACCAGAGTACCCATGATAGCCAAACCAGCCAGGTTGGCATTTTACGCCCATGTGAGATATCCAATCGTAATAACAAGAATGCGCCTATGGCGGCTAAATACATGCCCATATCGGCCGACCGAAAATCGAATAATCCAATCGGATTATTTGGCAGGGGTATTTCGATATTAAATGCATTTCGAGCAATAAAAGCAGTCAACATCCATACCATCCAGAGCGGCATCAGGTATTGAAAAAACTTCAGGAAATTACGTTGATATTGGATTGGGAAAAGCGCCAGGATCAACAATGCAAATACAGCATAACCCCAGATTACTGCATCCCGGATCGCGTCCATCCCAAAATAGGGCAAATTAGGGATCGTTCTCAGCATTCCCCAGGTCATTAGCGCGCAACGCGCTGATGCCAAAAACTGCAACCAACGATTAGCAATTCGCGGTATGCGAATGCATGAACGAATGGAATCCATAAAGACTATGACAGCCCACAAACCTGCGCTACGCGAGCACCTGATCCTTGTCGTGGTGGCTGCCGTCGCGCTGGTAATCGATCAGTTCTGCAAGCGCTGGGTCGAAGCCAACATTCCGGTCGGTTTCACAC
>CAIMZS010000283.1 GCA_903846015.1 uncultured Anaerolineae bacterium
GAACCGTGATTCAATCCATGAAACGGCCTTTTTGGCTTAACCACTTGTCAATATAGTCACACATGGTTTTCATGGTGTCTCCAAATTGACCAGGATATGCTTCACATTCCCTGGCTGTATCAAAATTATGGGTGGCGCCTTCCACGAATGCGATTGTTTTGTCCTTACTCTTTTTCGCGTTTTCGTGAACGATCTCGGCCGCCAGGAATTCATAGCCCCCAGTCATGCCCATCACCAGCAACGGTGCGGATATCCCCGTGACGTTGCCCGGTGTACAGTTATAACTGGATAACCAGTCGATGCCGGACAGGCTGTCTTCGTTATAGCCAAACTGCTCAGTCGTCCGGACCGCTGACGAGTTGAGAAACATGCGGACGGTGGACTTGAGCGATCCCATGCGGAACTGGTCAGTAAAAGACCTGTCGTTTTTGGGCCGCCGCACACACGGGACGATCTGCTCGGTAATGGCGCCGTCAGCGTGCAGCAGTTGCCAGGCTTTGTGTGTGTGCGACAACAGCCGGATGTCCTGCGGGAACATTTTATTGTTATAGGCATACTGGGCTGCGCCAGGGATGATGAAAGGCTCATCATCGGAATATTTTCCTTTCCCGCTCTCAATGGTGTGCAGCCGTTCCAACGCAGCATCGATCAGCCGGTTGTTTCTTGCGCCCTGCGCCTTCTGGTATTTGCGGATAAATTCTTCGCTGTATGTAGAGCCTTTGGGGTCGTAACCATTGGCCGGGTTGAACAGGTCAAATTCCGCATCAAGATTCCCCCCGCCATCCTCACTGGTCACGGCCGGGTCCAGGCTGAGCAGCGTCATTGCGCCATTTCCATAATTTGAATCAAGCAGCATGACGCCATCCGTCGGGGAAAGTTCTCCGAGGTCGGAGCATTTAATCAGCTTCTCCGGCCCCTGAAATACCTGCGCCCCATTTTCAGCCGCGTTCTGATAAGCGCTCATCAGCGTTGCGCCGCCGCTGTGACCCAGCGCGATCACTTTTCGTACCCCTGGGATCTTCCGTAAATAATCGCTTGCCGCCTGGACGTCCAGCATCTTCTCATCCATGAGATTGTCACGATCACTGACGGCCGTACCCAGCACACGATAACCGCGTTTTGCCAGTTCATTATTCACTGGGAATGCCAGGTAATCCATGTCGGAATGCATCACGATAATGGCGATCTGACTCTTCTCGCACGCTTCCGCCGGCTCAAAAAGCATACCCTGGATTCCATGCCAGCTATTCTTTTTTTCGATCTGGACAAATGAACTCTTGATTGGATAATATTGCTCATTCATGGTCTGATGAACCTTTCAAATTGATAAGCTTGAAATGCCTTTTTGCCTGGCACGCTGACCCGGCAAAAGGGTTAATGGAAAAGGAGCTGCGCATAGGCTTGCAAACATCTACGCCACAAACGCCATTCGTGGGAAAGCCCAGGCCACTCCCTGTAAACCACTCCGATACCTGCTTTATGGAGTTTTTCAACGATATTTTTGCCGGATGCGCAAATTTTCCACTCAGCCGTACCCACACCGTAGAAGAATAAGTTCACCTTGCGGTTGAATTCCTCCGGCTTGGCCAACACCCCGCCGTAATAGGTATTGACATTGAACCTCGGCATGGGCGCCGGGCTGAAGGCGCCGATGTGCGAGAAAACATCCAGGTGAGCCAACCCGATCTGCAGGGTCTGGTGACTGCCCATCGAAAGGCCTGCCATGGCCCGACCCGGCTGGTCGGCGGTCGTCCTGTAGGTTGAGTCGACCATTGGAACGATCTCATTGATCATCACTCGTTCAAACAGGTTGTTGGCCGGCGGTGGATCGGGCAGTCGTTTCAAGCCAGGCAGAAAGGTGCTGCCGTTATCCATTACCACCAGCATTGGGGACGCTTCGCCGGCAGCGATCAGGTTATCCAGAATGAAATTTGCCTTGCCACCGCTCACCCAACTGGTTTCATTCTGCGTGCCGCCGTGCTGCAAATACAGCACAGGGTAACGCCTGGTTGGGTCCGTGTCATACTCCGCCGGCGTATAAACCAGCGCGCGGCGCCATTTGCCGGTCAGGCCAGAGAAATACCAGTGCTGACGTATGTCGCCATGTGGGACATCTCTGAGATCATAGAACATGGCTTCCCTGGCGGGAACCTCAATGAAACTAAGCTCATGATCAATTGCAAAACTGTTTGTGCTGCCGCTGTCATTCACCCAGACGCCATCGATCACAAAAACATAATCGTAATAACCTGGCTCGATCGGGGGCGTGGTCACTGTCCAAAAACCGTCCGCATTCATGACCATCTCATAAGGATTCTTTCCCAAGCCATTGCTGCCGTTGTTCTCTGGCTCGCCCATCAGCGGTAGTAGCTGCACTTTGCGCGCCAGCGGGGCGCTCACGCGGAAGCTGACCCGTCCATCATCGAGGATAAAAGGGTACTCGGCATTTGGATTGTTGGAAGGAGCTGGCAAGCCTGGGCGCATGGGTGTATTCATCTTATCTATGAAATTGCTGGTTCAGCGAATTCTTCAATGGAATGGTTTATGAGTACTTGTATTTTATGGAAAAGGCCGTTCGGCGAATATCCGCATTTCGACGGATTATTTACAGTTCAAAACAGTTCTTTTGGCAGAAAATGCATTTATGCCAGAGAAATGGCGGCCAGCCGGTTGACAAGTTGCCCAACAAACTGTAAACTCCATTTTGTTGGGCAACTTGCGAGCTGCAAAAAGCAAAATCGCTGCCGGAGAGAACATGCGCAAAACGCATAAACCTGTTGTAGATAGC
>CAIMZS010000284.1 GCA_903846015.1 uncultured Anaerolineae bacterium
CCTCGTGGCCACGAGGCGGTTCAGACACTCGGAATAGGACATTCACCTACATGGAAAGACATCCTTGCTTCTGGCTGGTTTCAGCTCAGTGACCGCCAAGGTAAGAATCAATCACATTCGAATCCTTGAGCAAATCATCGCCAGTCCCCTGCATCATAATCTTGCCGGTCTCCAACACATAAGCACGATCCGCAATGGCCAGCGCCATTTGGGCATTTTGCTCCACCAACAGGATGCTGGTGCCCTGCTCATTGATATCCTGAATAATATCGAAAATCTGCTCCACCAGAATGGGGGAAAGACCCATCGATGGCTCGTCCAAAAGCAGCAGGTTGGGATGAGCCATCAACCCGCGCCCAATCGCCAACATCTGTTGTTCTCCACCCGAAAGTGTGCCGCCAAGCTGGTTGCGACGCTCGCGTAACCTGGGAAAACGCTCAAACACTGCTTCCCTGTCGCGGTTGATGCTGGCGCGATCCGTATGAGTGTATGCGCCCATCTCCAGGTTTTCTGTAACCGTCATACGCGAGAAAATCTTGCGGCCTTCGGGGACTTGAATAATCCCCTTCCGAACGATTTCCTGGGCTGGAATATCCTGAATTTCCTCATCCTGAAAAGTGACAGCGCCTTCACTCGGTCGAAGAATTCCCGAAATGGTATTCAGTGTGGTGGATTTTCCGGCACCGTTAGCGCCAATCAAAGCGACAATTTCTCCCTTTTCGAGGTGAAAGCTAATACCCTGAAGAGCATGGATAGCGCCGTAATAAACCTGCAGGTTGTCAATTTTTAGCATCATGTCGCAGCTTCTTCCGTAATTGGTATTTTTGGGTCAGGCTGGTCACATCCGGGCCAAGATAGGCTTCAATCACGCGCTGATTGGATTGAATCGATTTAGGCTGCCCTTCGGCAATCTTCGTTCCATAATCCAGCACGGTGATCTGATCAGAGATATCCATAACCACGCGCATATCATGCTCGATCAACAGGATGGTGATACCCAGTTCGTCGCGCAGATTGCGGATGAAGCTGGTCATCTTGTCGGTTTCCTGAGGATTCATCCCAGCGGTGGGCTCATCCAACAAAAGCAAGCGGGGTTTGTTGGCCAGAGCCCGGGCTATTTCCAGGCGGCGCTGGGCGCCATAAGGCAGGTTGCGCGCCAGGTGATCGCCCAGGCCTTCCAGCCCGACATATTTCAGTAAACGGCAGCCTTCTGCAATGGCTTGTTTTTCTTCGCTGCGTTCCCGGCGGGTTGATAAAATCGCATCCAACCAATTCGCCTTGAAACGCGGGTACTGCCCGACGATAATATTTTCGATCGCGGTCATTTCGCCGAACAAGCGGATATTCTGGTATGTGCGGGCGATGCCCTTCGTTGCGACCGTATAGGTGGGCTGACCCTGAATGGGGGTACCGTAAAATAAGATTTCGCCATGTTCAGGTTTGTAATATCCTGAAATGCAGTTGAAAAGCGTGGTTTTTCCGGCGCCGTTGGGGCCGATGATACTGGCGATGGCTTTTTCAGGTACCACCAGATCCACCTCGTTGACAGCAGTCAAACCGCCGAAAAGCTTGGAAACTTGTTTGGTTTCAATACATGCTTGCATGGTTTACGCGTCCTTACCAGGTTGAGAGTGCGCCCCTGTGTCAGAAGCAGATCTGTCGGACTGTGTCGCATACTTGAGTTTAGCGGCGTTTTTTTCCAGTTCAGGTCTTTTGGCTGGCAAAAAACCTTCCGGTCGCAGCCGCATCATAACCACCAACAGAACGCCAAATACCAACATGCGGTAGCTCTCAATTTCACGCAGAACTTCCGGCAGGCCCTTAAGCGCAAAGGCTCCCAGGAAGATTCCCGGGAGATTCCCGATGCCGCCCACGATTACCAGGCAAATGACGTTGATGCCAACCATCAGGGCATGGTCATCCGGGCCGGTAAACTGATTGCGCGAGGCGAACAACACCCCGGCGAGACCGGCAACCGCAGCGCTGAGTGACAGCGCCAGAAGCTTGGAAGCAAAGGCGTTAATACCGGTGGCGCGCGCCACGGTTTCATCCAGGTTGATCGCAAACCAGGCTCTTCCGGTACGCGAATTTTGCAAACGATGCGCCAGGAAACTGACAACCAGCACTGCGATGATGATCAGGTACATAAAATCAACATCGGTGGCGAATGATTTTCCAAAAATGGTTGGCCCGGCAATATCGCGGATACCGCGAGGGCCCGAGGTGTATACTGTCATCAAGTCGCTTTTGAGCAAGATGCGAATGATCTCCCCGGCCCCCAGGGTCACAATGGCCAGGTAGTCGCCTCGCAAGTTCAGGATGGGCAGCCCAATCAACAGGCCAGAAATTCCCGCCGCGAGCACGGCCAGCGCCATCGCCACCCAAAAGTTCCACATCAGATGATGAGGCACGGGCGCAGTCAGCAAGGCGAAGGTATAAGCACCAATCGCAAAAAAGGCGACGTAACCGATCACCAATTGACCCGCCCAGCCGGTGACGATATTCAATCCCAGCCCCAGGACGATGTAAATTCCCACGGTGCCCAGCACATAGTTCCAGTATCCGCCCCAGGTTCGGGGCAGAATGATCAGCGCAGCCGCGAAGATCGCCAACGCAGCGTAGCGAGCATATTTATTTTGGGCAAGGCTTGTCACACGCTCTGAACGAAGAACTCCAAAAGCCGAATCGGAAGTTTTGTGGGCAGTGTTCTTCAGCCAATCGTTGTTACGAAAGACAAAGGAAAGCGCAGCCCCTGCCAGCGCTGAAACCACAATCAAGACCAGCAGCAACAGGCTGCCGAGCAGGGGTGACTGGTTAAAAAGGAACATCCTGACAGATTCGGGTGAAACAGACGCCAGATAACCGCGCGGATCAATCTTGTTCGAAATTACCATACCAAAGATGTATCCAATCACCGTTGCGAACAATCCACTCACCAGGCCCGCCATCAGCCCCGCAACAAGCGCATCCCCACGCACATCTGCACCACCCAGCGGTCGCCTGGTAGCACTGGCTCCGGCCCACATACCCATCAGGATCATAAAAATGACAAAATACGGCAGGAGTGCTGCGCCGCTAATCGATGATGAAGCACCCAGGATTTTTCCAACCAGGACAGCGCCAGTGACCGTGAACCCGATCAGGAACATAGTCACAATGATTACGCCAAAAGTGACTCCGGTGCGAAGTCCATTTTTAAAGGCGAAAGATTTCATAGTTTGTCCTCCGAAAGTTTCTCGCCCAAAATACCAGACGGACGGACGATCAACACCAGCACCAGGATTGAAAAAGCGATCACATCCTTGAGCTGGAAATCGATTCCCAACGCGGCAGGGCCAATGGCTTCAATAATTCCCAGGAACATGCCGCCCAACATTGCACCGGGAATGTTCCCAATGCCGCCCATCACCGCGGCGGTGAAGGCTTTAATGCCCGGCAGGAAGCCGGTATAGTGATTGACCAGACCCATGTGAATATCCCACATGACACCGGCAGCCCCGGCCAAAACACCGCTGATAATAAAAGTCTTACTGATGACATTATCAACGTCCACGCCCATCAAAGAAGCGGTATTCTTATCTTGAGCGACGGCTCGCATGGCGCGTCCCAATTTTGTCCGCTGCACCAGGATATACAGCGCGACCATCAATAGTGACGAGAGTACCAGGGAAAAAACACCAGTATAAGAGATCAAAACCGGATTACCGCTAACCATCACCGTCCACCCGATGCCGCGATCCAGGATATCGGGATTGATGATGTTCTTACGCTGCGGGCCAAATAACAACATAGCCAAATTTTGTAAAAATATGGAGGCGCCGATGGCGGTAATCAGTAAAATCAAGCGGGGAGCTTTCCGTAAAGGCCGGTAAGCTATTTTTTCGAGAAAATATCCCGCTGTCGCTGAAACCAGAATACCCACCAAAAATGCCAGGAACACCGCTATAAATGGATGGGCATTCAAAAACACCAGGTCAGGATTGGCCGCCGTTGGAGTTGGAATTAAACGCAGGGCTTCAAAAACAAAAAATCCGCCGAAAGCCCCCAACATCATCACTTCTCCGTGCGCGAAATTAATCATAAACATGATGCCATAGACCAGGGTATAGCCAATGGCAATCAGCGCGTACATACCTCCCAGGATCAGCCCGGCGAGGCCAAAGCGAAGCCAGGTATCTGCGCTGAAACTATGCTGCACAATGAGCACATAATAAAGTCGCCACGCCAGGAACACGGCGATGATAATGCCGACGATAGGACGAACATAGCGACCCAAAATTTGCCGGACCTGGGCGAGGGTTGAGTTTGATTTTTCCATAAATAATGATGCCTTTTTGATAATTGCTGGGGATTGCCACACGGCGATAAATCGCCGTGGTAGGCAATCCCCAGGACAGACACTATCGTCCTTCAATGGTACCCGGTTCTGCACGGGCAAAGCAAGCTGATGGACGAACTTGAAACTTAGCTTATTGAGCAGGAACCCATTCGCCATTCTTGACGATGTAGAAGACCGGGCCGGAAGCATTGCATTCGCCGTTGTCTTTGCATGTGATGACGCCCGCGATACCCTGATAATCCTTCATGCCGCGGACGGCAGCGACGAGAGCACCGCGTGGAATGTAAAGGGTATCACCCTGGACAACTGCCACACTGTTGATGGCCTTGACCAAAGCGCCGACAGCATCGTAGGAGTTCCAGGTGTAGGCGGAGAGCACGCCAGCTTCGGTACCATAAGCGGCCAAATAAGCCGCATTGAATTTCTTGATCGGATCAGTTCCAGGGGGAACGAGGGTCGCCGAATAGACGCCTTCACCCTTGTCGCCAACCTTGGAAAGGAAATCCTTGCCATAGATACCATCGCCGCCAAAGAAGACCACCTTCGGCAGGCCGGCCTGCGCCATCTGATTGACCAGTACGGAAGCTTCAGCATTGTAGCCGCCGAAGTAAAGGGCTTCGGGAGCCTTGGATGCCACAGCCGCCAACGGGGCGCTATAGTCTGATTCACCAGGGGTAACGGCTTCAAAAGCGACAACTTCGCCGCCGAGCTTGGTGAAGCTTTCCTTGACCACATTGGCCAGGCCCTGACCGTAGTCACTTCCATCGTGCATGAGCGCCAATTTCTTGATGCCCAGTTTTTCGTACAGGTACTTCGCGGCACTATTACCCTGTTCGGTATCAGTGAAAGCGTTCCGGTTGAAGACCTTGGAACCCTTGGTGGTCAGATCGGTATTGGTAGCGGAAGGCGACATCATCGGGATGCCGGCTTTTTCATAGATCGGCATCGCGGCAGCAGTCGCGCCGGAGAAAGCATGTCCGGCCATGGCGACAAAAGTGCCATCGGCGACAAGTTTATTTGCCACAGCCGCGCCACCTTCAGCGCCGCCGCCATCATCTTCAATCGCCATCTCAACCTTCCAACCCTTGACATCGCTGAAATCGGCGACAGCCAGCTTCATGGAGTTTGACATGTCAATGCCGAACTGGGAATAATCGCCAGTCATCGGGCCAGCATAACCAACCTTGACAGTCTGACCCTTGGCAATCTTGGCGCAACCAAGTTCAGCTTTGCACGCTTCCGGTTCGGTAGCAGCAGCCGGACCGCAGGCCGCCAGCAAAAGCGCGGCGACCAACATCAAAAATAACGCAATACGTTTCATTTTTTCTCCTCCAAGAGAATTGATTTGCTGTACATTAAAGATCACCCTTTGAAAACACTCTCGAAATCTCGAATGCCCTTAAGGTACGGTCAGGCGGGTTTCAGAGAAAACGCAGGTTGCGCTTCTCTGATAATACACAGCGATAATGCCGGTTCTAGCGGTAGTGCCGGTTCTAGCGGTAGTGCCGGTTCTAGCGGTAGTGCCGGTTCTAGCGGTAGTGCCGGTTCTAGC
>CAIMZS010000285.1 GCA_903846015.1 uncultured Anaerolineae bacterium
CCTGCCAATATCTCCATCACCAGTCGCAAGGTTACATACAGATCCGCGTGACGCCCGCCACGGGAGCGCTGCGCCATTTGGCGCAAACGGGTCAGTGAATAGTGCCGCAGGTAGCGTTCGCGCGCCTGCGAGGTGGAGCCGGGATCGAACAATAGGTCACGATCCTCGGCTACGAAGAGGAAGATCAACCGGTAGACCAGCCGCAGCAGTTGGCGGTAGTAATCGTGTGTACTGAGCGCGCCGGAGCGTAAATCTGCACGCAGTTTCTGGTTGGCTGGGGCGCGTAAAAACCCGCTACCCAACGCCGCGATGGCCTGCTCGACCCCCTTGCGCAAATGTTCCAGCGCCCGTGTGCCCTGTTCCTGAGATAACTTTGACCACTGCTCTAGGTAACATGCATCAGGGCGGATGGCATCCGCTCCAACTATTTCCAAGCGCGATTGGTGACATATCAGCCAAAGCAGTGCAAAATCGGAATAGACTTCGCCCTCGAACATGGCTTCCAGATCGAACTCAAGAAAGGCCTGGCGGGTCAGCGCGGCGTTATCGCGCAGCACCCGCAAGCGCAGGCCGTTCGAAACCAGGCCCCACTGCGCCTCGGGTGAACGGTTGAGATATTCCTGCAGCAGGCTATGCGGGCTGGCCTTGGAAGCCCCCACCACACCAGCCGAACGTTTCTCCAGGTCAACTCCACAGCCCACCAGGTGAACTGGCACCTTCGCCCACATGTGAGAGATGGCATAGGGCTTGCCGTCAATCTCCAATCCTTTGGCGACTTGCAAACGCCCGTAATCCAGTTCATCAAAGAGCGGCAGCAGCCAGCGCTCACGCGTCAGACCAGTCCCAGCATCACCCTGGCCTAAACGTCCGCGCGAAGTTTTGAAGGCGGCCCAGGCACCCTGAAGCCGGTTCCACGAACGGTTAATGGCCTCGTTCAGCTTTTCGCCCGAGAGGTGATAGCCTTCCGGGGTCAGCCCTGGGAGATCTTTGTTGTAATCCAGGACGCGCTGCAACAGATCGGAAGGCAGCAGTGCGCCTTCGGTGTGAATGGTGGTGAATGGGTTACGGGTTCGGGCTTGCATCATTTACTCACTAGTGGATTCATCATCGTAATTATCATGCAAAGGATAAGAACCAAATTTGCCATCCCATTCGCGCGCCAAATGCCCAAGGCCTTTGCTGCCATCCCGTGATTCGTCAAAGGATTGGATGAAGGATTCGGGTATATGATCACCACGCCGGGATACCCCCGCGCCTGTGCGCCTGCCAACAACCTTCTGCTCCGGCTGGATCTGGATGGTCTTTTGGGATTTTCCTGATTCGATGGGCTTGTTTCCATGTACTTTCAGGCGATGTTTGAGAAACCTGGCCTCGTTTTTGAGCTCAACCCTGCAATCCGGGCAATAAACTGGGGCAGAAGCCTTCCCTTTTACAATTAACGATTGTGCAGGATTGACCGGAATATGCGGGGTCGAAGGATTGGTTGTTGATTTTGTTTGCTCGGGTTTGATAGGAGCAGATTTATGAGGGTGTTTTTTCTCAATATGGGTTTTCAACTTGTCTTTGGTTGTAAGACCGGCGTTACAGACTGGACAAAAGAATGTCAACTTTGCGATATTACCCTTGTAAGAACGCTTGTGCCAAAACCGGTTGGTCGGGGGAAGGTTATGTACTGAATGAAAGGCACCGATGTGTTTTTGCAGTTGGTCCGCCAGGAAAACAGCTTTACATTCAGGGCATACGGCATATTTTGTATTTTCTTTTTGCCCTGCATTGATTTCAGCAAAGGTACTTGATGTGACTTTTTCTTTTTTCGAGAAATAATTTCCGGATAACTGCCTTTTATATTTTGCATCGCCATGATATTCAGCGTACTGACTTTCAGAAATTACGACCCCGGAATCATCGGTATATAAGAATACCGACTGTTCCCGGTCGCCCGTTTGCACTGACGTTTGCGAATTTTGTACCGTGTTTGTTTTTACAGCATGAACACGAAACATGTGTTTTTTTAGATTGTCTTCGCTTACTGTGGCATTGCATTTCGGGCAGGAAACCATTTTGATTGCCATATTCATCTCTTTTGGATTTGCAAAGCTTCTTTATCCGTTTTTGTTTTCAAACCTGCGTTTCTTGGTGGCTAAAAATCGTTTTTTTTTGGGCGCGGCGCAGCAAGCTAACCTGCTGGTGAGTCGTGGGCGATCTTATCACCCCA
>CAIMZS010000286.1 GCA_903846015.1 uncultured Anaerolineae bacterium
GTGGCTACTGCATCCCGAGCTTGCTGGGTAGCCGTGCCGGAGCCAGCGGTGGCAGTCTGCTCAACCGAAGCGGTGGCGGTCCAACCAACCATCGTCCAGGCGCGCTCGGTAGCCGTTCCGGCAGCTTCTCGAGTGGGCGCGTAGGCTTCAGCCGTCAGGTTGGCGGCCAGCACCTGGGATGCAGCAATGGTGGATTGCGCCTGAATATTGCCCAGCGCTAACTGGTAAGCATCTGGCGTGGCAATCGAGCTCGCGCCGGTGCCGCAGGCGGAAAGCAAAACCAGGGGGAGCAGGAACAAAATCCGGCGGAGCATGTTACATGTCCCAGGTGTTGTCAGGAAATGAAGGAGTGTCGTTGAAAGTGTCGTTTAGCATGGCCGGTTCGTTCATCCAGAATT
The DNA here is from genome assembly GCA_903846015.1 of uncultured Anaerolineae bacterium. GTDB lineage: Bacteria > Chloroflexota > Anaerolineae > Anaerolineales > Villigracilaceae > UBA5195. Next base: position 399 of record CAIMZS010000286.1, read on the forward strand.
GCTCAACGTCCTGCTGCTGCTGGTGTTGGGACATTTCGTACAGCAGCTGGGTCATCAGGGCCTCAACAAGAGCGTTGGTTCGAGGCTGCGATTTGTTAAGCGAATCGAACTGATCCCAGCCTCCGTTACGGTTGGCCGTCCAATGGCGCTTTGGTTGGGACTTGGCGCGCAGAACCAACCAGGCGATCACGATCACCGCGACCAGGCTGGCGATAATCACAAGCGCCACAGTAACAATCGTCACCAGGTTGCCCGTGCTTGCAATCTGTGCCGTGCGGCTGGCTTCGATGGCGGCCTGGGCCTGCTGGGCAGTCGCGTAGGACTGGGAAACGGACGATATGCCAAAGAGAATGGCAACAATTACAAAAGCAAGAACGATCAAGATTTGCATGATGGTTATCCTTGTGATGAAGTCGCCATAAAAGCAACTTCGATAGGTCGGTTAAAAATGCCCGCCAATTGGCGCTCGACTGTACTTTTCAGACGATTTTCCAGCCAATCTCGTGTGTAGGTGCTGTCTGTCCAAATCGACAGCAAACCTTCGCAGTAGTCCATGACCCTGGTTTCGCGTACTTTTGAGTCGAAAGCAGCGCGCGGCATTTCCATGCTCAACTGATTGAGAAGCGCATCCCAGGCCTGAACGGCTTCGGCTGGCGCGTCAAATTCGGAATTCGGAAAGGTATCTACATCTCCTTCATCTTCCATTTCAGGTTCAGGCTGCCGAGCCGGGGTTTCAATACGGTAAGGTGGCATTTCGCCGGAACGGAGACCTTTGCGAAAAAAAGCGGCGCGGGATTTGTGAACACTGCCAACGTGGAGCGCAAAGTCCAGCCAGGCAACTACCAATTCTGGATTGGAGGCGTAGAAGCGGCGGATTTCAGTTGTGGTGTCCGACCAACCAATTTGCTCCAAACCTGCCCGAATATTTTCAGGAAGAACATCAGCAGCAACATCAGGTTTGATTGCGCGATTTTTTGCGGGTTCGTCTGTTGATGGTGTTTTCTCTTGATGTTTTTTTGAAGTGTCTTGATGAGTGTCTTTAACCGATCGCGCCTCATCAGCGATATTCACATCCTCGACAGTGCGAATGACTACCTCATTAGTGAGAATGGCATCCTCAGTAGTGATAACCATTTGGGGTGGATTTGTGAGAACGACTACCTCATTAGCGAGAATGACCGCCTCAGTAGTGAGAATCGGGTTCTCCAACCAGCGACCGTCCTGGTCCGCATTCATGCCCGCCAAGCGCAGGTTGAACAGACGAGTGGTGATGCCGCGTTCGTATTCATCCTTGAAAACGACCAGCTTAAGGCCGATTGCCTCGTTCAGGGCACGGTAGACCGTAGCCAGGCCGAAGCCGGTGCCGGTGTCGTAGCGCTGCGCGGATGTCTTATACAAACGACCATTAACAATTTCATCGATGGTTAGCCACTCTCCATCCGCGTTTTGAAAGCCCCAGGTATGCCGAAACAAGTATTCCACCACCACAATCGTCGCCGCGCTGTTTGTCGACCGGGTCAGGTCCGTCCAGCTTTTGGCAACCTTGAAGTAATTTTCCTGCGGCCTGTCAAACCCGGCAAATTCACTCTCAGTTCTGGTTTCGGGTTGTGGCTCCGCAAGCCGGATCTGATACGTGCGCAACCGGCGCGCCATGTCGGTGGTGTCCTGCGAAATGTTTATGAAACCGATCTCGGCCAGCACCAGCCCGGCATCCCGGATGGCGTTTTCTGAAAGACCGGTTCCGGTATCGATGCGCTGACGATTGCGACCGCGGCGCCCGTTACGGATTTCGTCGGCTGAAAGGCAAATGGATCCATTGAACCTGCTGGCTCCCCAAGTATGTTTGAGCAGATATTCCAGCATTTTCAACGGAGCAGCGAAACGATCTCCGTGCACCTGGCGCATATGGTTGAGCAGCGCAAACCAGTTATTGGGCAGGCGGAAATAGTTCTCGGATGGTTCAGAAAAGCCAGGGAAAGGCGTGATGTCGGGCATAATGTCTCTGGATGCAATTCGGTTGCAATTCATGTAAAATTAGTTGACCAGGTGCGCGAATAGACACCCGAAAACCCTGTTTTTGGGCTTAATGTGGTATATTTTTACCTGTTGTGCGAAGCAAATGTGGGGTTTGGACCAAACCCTCCCACTCTTAATCAGTGGGTTCCGGGTTCAAGTCCCGGGTCGATCACTCAAAAACCACCAGAGATGGTGGTTTTTGGCCCTGACTGTCTAAGCGATATACGATAGATTATGAGCTGGTAATTTCGAGAAATGTGCTACGTGCTTTGTGGCTAACAGCTGCATAACCTTTCCTGGATCGCGATGAAGACGGGCAAGAAATTTACGAGGGGCTTCTGCTCGAAATTGATGTTTACGCTGCGCTTGATAATCTTCAATCGATACATCCCGAAGTTGTTCCAGAAGTTGTTCTTCGCTTTCGGCGAGGAAAAGGATCTGATAGTGTCCAAAATCGCGAAATGGTTGGGTAGATTTACGTCCGCTAATGCGTCGTTGATGACAACGCAATCGCCCGAATAGGCTTTCAACCTTTAGATTGTCCTGGGGCAGGCCTGGAATATCATAACAATAAAGCAGATCGTCACCGAATAAATTCCAACGCTTTCGTAATCCATTGTAAAGTGACAGCAGAATCACTTGTCCACGTGCATCACTCTCGAGACTTTGCAGCAGTTTTTCCATTTCTTGTTTGACTTGCTGACTGGTTGGCGCAGGCTCATTCACATATGATCCTGGCGGGTAGCGTAAGCAAGCCGCTATGCGCAAAAACCAGGTGTAGGTTTTATCTATCATTTCAGCCAGCGGACGATTTTTCTCCAAGGTCCGATCAACTTGTCGGCATAAGCAACCGAAGAAGGCGTTTTTGGCTGGCATGCAATGAAGAGCCTGGGCAATGCTTTCCAATTTGTGGTAGCCTTTCAGCCCACCCCAATAGAAAGGTTTTCGGGTGGCTCGATTAACTGCATCGCGGATGGCCATGCGAAATTGGTTTTCAATTTCCAGTAATTCGTTCGTACTATCTGCTTCTGCAATACCAGTTTGACTCAAAAAAAAGAGCTGTCATCGGGAAAATCATCGATCTTTGGCAAGCCACCCAAATCCACGCGCATTTGCTTCCGTAATTCGGTGTCATTTGGAAACACTTCATCAGCCAGATTGCCCAAGAAATGCTCCTGACAACGCTGCCGAGGCGCATCGGGCCAAACAGCCCGTAAGGCAGCTATGATCCGCTCTTCACCGTCCGATACGCTTGCTAATACCGGGTACCCTTGGTATGTCATAATCCAGTTCGTCAAGTCCTTTTCATTGGGCGGTTCCAACTGAATTGCAGACACTACCGTCCCGCTCAAGATTTCATAGTGCACGTAAAGTAGACTGCCATGCCCTTCTGGTTACAAGGCATCCACACCAAAAATCAGGCCCCCGTGCTTGGCGACGATTGCATCCAACTTTTTCCGCTTTACTTCACTGGTTGCTCCCAATAAAGCCAGGTATTGGCGATATAACTTGCCTACGTTTACGTTCATTGATTTCAATGCCTTTCTGATTCAATTCCCGCTGTATTTCCACAAATTGCCGCTGATCATGTTCATGCCGCCAACCGATGTATGCCAATACGTCCAACCCATAAGTGCTGCTGGGCAAACTCAGCAACAATACCTGGCTGGCATAATAACGTGTTCCGCAATGCGGGCATTCCGGATTGGTACACACTTTGGCCCTTCCCGCCAGGAACAGCGGACCCTTTAGCGTTTGGATTGTTTTCTGCGCATGCCAGTTGGGGCGAGACTTTAGTCCAGATCCACAATGTACGCAAGTTTTCACATCGCAGGTATAACTCTGCCGTTTCGCTTCCGGGTATCTTCGTTCTGGACGATAGCGTGGTTGTTTTTCCATATTGACTCTCTTTTGCAGGTTTCTTCCTCTATTTTACCGGATTAGCTATATATTATTTAGACAGTCAGGGTTGTTCTTGCCCATATATGGACTTGGCGGATTACCAATCCTTCCCACGCAAACCATTGCGCACTAATAAGACAGTCAGGGATTTTGGCGTTCTAATCATCACCAATGTGCATTAGCGAATAATGGGTTGTATTCAAGCAAAATGGGTATATCGTTCACGTGTTCTGTCGTTACCTGTAGGCCTTCTGCCGTGCAAAAGGCTTATCGCATTTTTCAAAACCTGTCAAAAATTAACCGAACCGTAATGGTATAGTTTTCGTTTTTATAAAGTCGTTAACGCGGTCGCGATGGGGACTCCGTTAAATTGCCGATTGCTTCAGCGCCGAAAACCAGAAGCGGCGGTTCGCAATGACCTGTCAGACGCCGGTGTTCTCAATCCAGCTGACCGAGTACTCTGTCAGTTCATCCGGCAGCTTCAGGCGCGGCTCTGCCATCACCCAGTTGCCGGATAGGCCAAGTTCGCGGGCGCTCAGATCGAAGTGACATATAGCAATACCCATATCCAGGCGTTGGATATCCGCGATCTGCAGGAAGCGGTTCAGGCTGCCAACGCGATAACCCTTTGTACGCTGCAGGTAAAAATGCCAGGCCGTGCCCTCGCGCAGCACGCGCCAGGGCTGCTTGTTGGATGCGGATGGCCCGATGCGCAGCATCTCGAGCGGCAGCGCGTATGCGCCGGCGGCCTCCTGGCTGAGCGGCACGCCAAAGGCCCGCTCAAAAAATAACTGCTCCCAGGCTAGGCGCTGATCGGCCTTGATCTGGCGGCGCAGCAAGCCATTGCGTGCCTGTGCCACATTGCTGATCTCGCCGATGGAGACGACCGCCGGAATCTGCGCCTGGTCGCTGGCATTGATCTTTCTGGCAAAGCTGCTGCGCGAAAAAGTGCCGCCCAGCCAGCAGGTGCCCAGCCCCAGCGCGGTGGCGTACAGGATGATCTGCTCCATCTGGTAGCCATAGTCTTCCAGGTTTTTCCCGTCATCGCTGGTTGTGCCAACGATAAAACCGGTCGCGCCCTGGATAAAACCATAAGTGCCCAAGTCCTTCAGCGCGTTATGGTCACTTTCGTTGGCGGCTACCAGCGCAAAGCTGGCCTGCGCTCCAAACGGCCCCTTGGGCAGATTCGCGATAAATGCCTCCAGATTCTGGCGTTTTTCAAGCGCAATCGGTTCTTCCAGGTACTTGCGGCAGGAAAAGCGCTGCCGGATGCTTTCCACGATCGTTTTTTCTAAAAGCATTAAACCCAAACTTTCTCTTGATAGGTTGCGCAGCTCATTTTTAGCACCGCGCGGATGTGTTCCAACAAGGACTGATCCAGTTTCTTGATATGAAAACTGGATTTGCCCTTCAACAGTTTGAGCAGCGCCTCTGGGATCCCCCGCTTCGCTTCCGCCTAGCGAACATCGGCATATAGTAGAAGCCAACATAGCTTTTTTGAAGGATCAGCCCGGCAAAATAAACTTCCTTATATTTGCGGGCCTCGATCGTCAGCGCCTTGATTGACCACAGGTTATTATGCGTATCAGTATCTATTTTGGGGGTTATGGACGGCGCATAGGCCTGCATCAGTGTTTTTATCTGGCTGAATATCCCGCTGCGATTATCGTCCAAACTGCCATCCTCTTCAAATGATACTTCCTAACTTATTGATTTTACATCAGATTCTGTCGCTGCTCGAACACCCTGTGCACGGGGGATTGGGTCAATCTGTAAAAGGGCCGCGCGAGTGGGTGGAGACAAAATAAAGTCAGGAAAACCTGGCTGCAAAATCCCCCTGATCCTATAGCAGACACTATCTCAAGGCTGACTCTATCTTTGATATGTATTCCTTTGGGGTACGAATCTCCCAATTGGGTATACATTGTTCTGAGCGGTATGGTTGCCCATGAAACGCATCAGGATTTCATAGGCAACATCATCAACTCGGGTGGCATATCATATAAGACCGCACCATTCCCAACTGAGCTCCCACAAGCGCTGCGCTTTTTCTTCATCGTATGAATCTTTGCTCGAGGCCTTCTCTTTGCCATCGACGATAAATTTACCGCCGACACCTTCAAAGGCTGGATCGGCAGCTGCAATCAGATAGGATGCAGAAGACTGTTCTAATGAACGTGCAAATGGCATGCGTGCCATGATTTGCGCATAAAAGAATTTTTCAATGGGTGAGTTCCTGCGAGCAGCGATCGCTGCCGGAACAAAGCCTGGGCAAACAGCATTCGATGTAACGCCTGTGCCAGTCAGCCGGCGCTGCAGCTCATAAGCAAACCACATGTTCGCCAACTTGGAATTGCGGTAGAAAACCTGGGGGTTGTAATACTTTTCCCCCTTCAGATTGTCGTAGTCAAAGTCTGGAACCGGTCCCTTGGCATAATCCGGGTTATGCAGCTCCGATGAAACCGTAATCACCTGCGCCGAGGCGGACTGTTTCAGGTCATCAAGTAACAAATTCGTGAGCAGAAAATGCCCCAAGTGATTGGTGCCAAAGGTCATCTCAAAGCCATCGACGGTAAAACTGGCTTGCTTGCCAGGGACTGATCCACCAGCATTGTTGATCAGGATGTGCAGCGGGGTACCTTTGGCTTGAAACGCAGATGCACACTGTCGTACCGATGCGAATGAAGACAGGTCAAGCGGAATTGATTCCACGTTGGCATTCGGATTAACGGCCTGGATGCGCGCGATTGCTTGCGCACTGGCTTGTTGGTTGCGAGAGGCCAGGATTACGATAAAGCCTTTCGCTGCTAGTTTGTTGGCAGTGGCAAATCCAATCCCACTGTTTCCGCCTGTAATCATTGCAACGCGTTGTTGATTTGTTGACATAAATTTTCCCTGGTTCGATCTTTGAAAGTGTGATATCCAATGGTACCCGGTTCTGCACGGGCAAAGAACATCCCTGGCAATAAGGGCTGCCAATGGAACGACTCAACTCTTTCTCAATTATGCATCATTTGTGCGTGCCGCGCCAAAGTGCTATGTCTGAAACTATACACGAAGCCTTCAGCAACTAAAACAATGACCTTGCAAATCCTTCTGTGGCGCGATTGGAGAGAGAATTTCAGGGCATTTTTGGCGAAAAGAATCGTAAGGCCCTTGGGTTTTGCCCGTTTTCGAAGCATCGTTGCTTTTGGCCGGAAAATTAATCCCGAAAATGTTCGTCTGCAGCTATCCGCTGCCCCAGGGCCTATACGCCATTGCGCCACCTAATCAGAAAATAAAACCGCACCCATTTGTAATTGCCAACCATCTGCAGCGTGCTTCATATGTCAGCCTGCAAACAGCACTGTCCTTTTATGGAATGATTCCTGAAACCATCCAAAGCACCGTCAGTGTTACCTCCGGTCGCCCGGAACAACTTTCCACGCGGCTGGGTTCTTTTGAATTCCGGCATGTCAAACCCGAACGCTTACGCGGATACCGCATGACTGATCTGCGCGGCCAGCAGGTTCTCGTGGCTGCGCTAGAAAAAGCACTCCTCGATCTCATTTATCTGCAACCGGAGGGAGATTCACTTGTCTGTCTGCGCGAACTGCGTCTGAAAACCTTGAACAACTGGACTTGGACAATTTAAGTGCTCTGTCAAAGCTTTTTAATACCCCAAAAATGCTCCGAGCAATTGAAAATATCACCCATCTGGTCCAACCTGCCACTCAGGAATATGAAATTTTACCCCCACCACTTCGTGAGGTGGCGTACCAGTGAAAGACTATTTGGTAGATCTTGTTCGACAAACGAGTTCGCCGGCTGAGGGTCGAACCCTGGCAAGGGAATATCTGCAGGCCCGTATTCTGGCGGCTTTACAGCCAGCTGGTGCAATGATCCCGCTGGCATTTCATGGCGGAACGGTATTGCGGTTTCTATATGCTCACGGCCGTTATTCTGAAGATCTGGATTATTGCCCTCGAAGGTAACCGGCAGGTCTACAATTTCCGCGATTATTTGCAGGCTATCCGAGCTGAATTGACGCCCGAAGGGTATACGGTTGAACTCAAGCTCAGTGATCAAAAAA
>CAIMZS010000287.1 GCA_903846015.1 uncultured Anaerolineae bacterium
CATAAATTGGATCAAATCCTTTTCGGTGTAGTAGGTTGGAATGAGGCCGACTTCTGTTGGTTTTTCCTTAGCCACCTGTATCAACTGAGCACGGTATGCCGTAGATTTTCGCCGGTTGCCCTTTACAAGGTATAACCAGGTTGGAATGTTTTTCTCCACCTGTTTGTTGAGCAAATCCACCCTAGCTTGTGAAATTGGCTGGCCCAGTTTGCCGAACCACACGGCCCCATTCCTGTTTACCACGTCATTATGCAGCGCAACAACATCACCCGCGCTGAACATAGTGTCTGAGAACCGAACAACGAGGTGAAAAGGATTGTTGTTCATAGTTTTCCAAATGGGAGAATATGGGTTTCCCGCAATAAAAGATAAGAATATTATAGCCGAATATCTTTCCGAAGTCGGAAAATAAAATTCAATCGTATGTCAAACCCACTAACGCAGCGACGGCAGCAATTGAACCTGCACATATACGACTCCACACAAAAAAAATCCCCCGGCTTTTCTCGTAAGCCAGGGGGATTTAGAAATGACCTGAAAAATACGGTTTTATCCGCGTTTTCAGCGCTCGTCCGCGTCCAATGGTTTTTTTACCAAGCTAATTCCCAGAGAGCCATGATTTTCTTAATCAAATCATGGGACGCTGGTAATAACTCAAATGAAACGCACCCAATTCAATCAAGCCAGGGGGCCGCCTCACGACGAGCCTAAAATCACGGTGACATGATGAGTTACACCGTCATCTTGCAGCGGAATGACTTTTTCTGGCTGTGTCTTTCCGTCCAGCAGGATACACGCAACCCCGGTGCTGACGTGCTGGGGGTTTTGCACCTGGATGGCGTATTCGGTTTTCCCGAAACGGTAGGTCAGTTTGTACGAAGGCCAGCCTTTGGGGATGGCGGGAGTAATCCGCAGCCGGTCGCCTTCGCGCTGCACGCCCAGGATGGCTTCCACCCCCAGCCTGTACATCCAACTGGCTGACCCGGAGTACCACGTCCAGCCGCCGCGCCCGTTATGCGGCGGCACACTGTAGACGTCTGCCGCAATGACGTAAGGCTCCACCCGGTAGCGGGCTGTTTTCTCCGGCGTATCGGCATGCTTGATCGGGTTGAGCATGTCAAAAAGTTCGACCGCCCGGTCGCCCTGCCCCAACGCGGCAAAAGCCCAGACGGCCCACACCGCGGCGTGGGTGTACTGCCCGCCGTTCTCACGGATGCCCGGCGGGTAGCCCTTGATATAACCGGGGTCGCGCAGGGTGAAATTAAAAGGCGGATCGAGCAGCAGGATGACTTGATCATCAGGCCGGACCAGGCGGCGATAGAGTGAATCCAGGGCATGTTGGGCGCGCGCCCCAAAGGGCAGACCCGGATCAGCGGCGGCGTGCGCTGTTTGAGAGATCACCGCCCAGGATTGGCTGATTGAATCGATCTGACACTCGCCTCTCTCGATCGAACCGAGCGCGGTGCCGTCGTCAAAGTAGGCGCGCCGGTACCAATCACCGTCCCACGCGCAGGCTTCCAGCGCCTGCCTGAGTTCATCCGCCCGGACGCGAAAGGCCTGGGCCTGACCCGAGGGCGGGGGCTCGAATTGGTCGCAAACCACGGCATACTCCTGCAGCACGGCGCACGCAAACCAGCCCAACCAGACACTCTCGCCCTTGCCCTTCAGGCCGACACGGTTCATGCCATCGTTCCAATCGCCGCTGCCCATCAACGGCAGGCCGTGTTTGCCGGAGGTGAGCCCCTTTTGAATGGCCCGCAGGCAGTGTTCGTGCAGTGTGGCGGTCTGCTCACCCCAAAAATACTGCCCGTAGCGCTCATCCTCGCCTTCCTGCAGTTCGCCAGCGCACAGGAACGGTCTGACCTGGCTCAGGATGGAGACATCCCCGCTGACTTTAACATATTGAGCGGTGACGTAGGGCAGCCAGAACAGGTTGTCAGAGATGCGCGTGCGGATGCCGCGCCCGGCCCAGGAGGTACCCGGGAAGGACGGGTGCCACCAGTGCAGCACGTCGCCCTGTTCAAACTGGTGACCACAGGCATCCAGGATGTGTGCTCGCACCAGGTCAGGCCGGGCATGGAGCAGCGCCAGCACATCCTGAAGCTGGTCGCGAAAGCCAAACGCGCCGCTGGATTGGTATAAGGCGGTGCGGCCCCAGATGCGGCAAGCCAGCGCCTGGTAAAGCAGCCAGCGGTTGAGCATGATATTCATGGACGGATCGGGTGTTTCGACCTGGATGGCAGCCAGGTTGTGCTCCCAGAAAGTCTCCACGTCCGCGCCTGCCGCGCTGATATTGGCTACATTCTGATATTGGACAATCAGGCCTTCCGCCTCGGCGCGGTCGTGACCCTGACCGAGCAGGAAGGTGACTTCCTTGCTTTCGTGCGGGGCCAGCCAGAGCAAAATCTGCATGGCGGCGCATGGATCTGATCCGGCCTGAACACTGGCGGTCAGACCGACGCGTTCAAGCGCTGCCGGGTGGGCATAACTGCCCAGCAGCCCTAAAAACTCGCTCCGGTCGGTGGTAACCCAGTTCAGTTCACGCGTGGCAGCCAGGAAAGCCACATTTTGTGAAAACTCATTGTTAAAGGGGTTGTGCGCCAGCAGGGCAAAGCGGCGCGAATCGAACTCGGGGATGATGTACTGCGAGGTGGTATCGCGTGAATTGCCCAGCACCCACTCGGCATAATAGGTGATATTGATGCGGCGGGTGCGGTTGGTCTTATTTTCCAGCTTGAGTTGGATGACCTTGACCGGATCGCTGGTGTGGCACCACAGGCGCATACTTTGCTTCAGGCCGTGGCTGGCATGCTCAAAAACGGAATAGCCCTGGCCGTGGCGAATGAGGTAGGGCGCCTCGGCTCGCACCGGTAAAGGTGTCGGCGACCAGATCTGCCCGGTATCTTCATCGCGCAGGTAGATGGCTTCGGAGGGCGGGTCGCTGACCGGGTCGTTGTGCCAGGGGGTCAGGCGGTTTTCGCCGCTGTTTTGTGACCAGGTGCAGCCCATGCCGTTGTTGGATACCAAAAAGCCAAAGGTCGGGTTGGCAATGACATTGATCCACGGCGCAGGAGTCCATTGGCCGGGTTCCAGGTAAATCTGGTATTCCTTTCCATCCGGGCTAAAGCCGCCCAGCCCATTGTCAAACAGCAGGTTTTCGGGTCTCTCAACCCGATCTTCGGAGCCAGCGGAGGGCGCGGGGCTGTGAATGGCAATAAAATGGGGCAGGCGCACGGGCTGCCGGTCCAATTTTCTCAGTTGTTCTTCCAGGGTGCCATCTTCTGCCGAGAGTACAACGCGGGCAGCGGTGGCCAGCAGGATTTTTTCGGCCGGGTTGAGAATATCTTCACGCAGGACAAAAATGCCGCCGCGCTTGTTCAACCAGGCTTCGCCGCCGCTTTGCTCGAGCAGGCGGTTGATTTGCCCTGAAAGGTTTTCGTCATAACTGGTGGCGCGCAAATTGACGATCACCAGGTCGATCTTCAGACCACGGCGGCGCCAATAGCTATGCGCCTGCAGGACCTCGCCCAGCAGCGCCAGGTTGCCTTGATCTTCCTGCCCAATGCGGATCAGCAGGATGGGATAATCGCCGGAAATGGCAAAGGGCCACAAACCGGGCTGGCTGAGAGTATTGGAAGCCAGCATCTCCGGGTCAGCGCGCAGCACCGGGGAGGTGTACAGAAGCGCAGAAAGCAGTTTTTCGATGCGCTCCAGGTCGCGGGAGGTCAGGTTGAGCCGCGCCATTTCGTCTTCCACCTCCAGGGCCGAACTTTCGAAGGCCTGCAGGACGGCGTTCCAGGAATGATAACGATGGGCCAGTTCGATGGCTTCCTTGCGCGAGGGGGCTGCCAGGGTATTGACTGCCAGTTGGACGGAACCAAATGGCTCCAGAACAATCCGGGTTTGGATAGCCATGATGGGGTCGAGGGTAGCGCCGCTGCTGCACGAAAGCCCGCCGTCGCGCGCCGCTGGCAGGGACCCCGGAACTGGCGCAGAATCTGGAAGGCTTTCACGCAGCGCCAACGGCGCCCTGACTGTGCCGCCGGTCCCCAGAAAACGGGCGCGGTCGGTTTCGTAACCCAGCATGCTGACGCTCGCTTTTCCAGCGAGTCCATCGCGCTGAAATAACCCCGGTTCCTGGTTGGGGCGGAATAACCCCGGCTCCTGGTTGGGGCGAAATAACCCCGGTTCCTGGTTGGGGCGGAATAACCCCGGTTCCTGGTTGGGGCGGAATAACCCCGGTTCCTGGTTGGGGCGGTTAAAGGTCACGAAATGTGCCAGGTAAACCGTTTTTTCGTTCATGGCGCGTAAACGGCGATGAAACAAGATGATTTGCTCATCTTTGACAAATTCACTTTCAATAAACATGCGGTTAAAGGCCGGGTGGCGGCGATCGACGTCCTGGGCCGCCAGGATCACCTCTGCATAGCTGGTTAACAAGAGCACGCGCGGCCGGTCGCCGTGGTTGGTGATTGAAATGTGACGAATTTCGACACCGGATGAACTCAGTGCGGCGTTTGAGGAGCTGTCCCCGTCCGAATCGGCGCCCGGTGCGACAGTGACACTGGTGTGGATGGAAATATCATGATCGCGGCGTTCAAACTCGACGCGATGCGGGTAGAACTGCACGCTTTGCTGCTGAGAAGCGGACGGGGAGCGCGGGTCAGCGCTGGGGGCCGCGGCGATGGGCTGGCTGGTGGATGACCAGAGTTGGCCGGTCTCTTTTTCATAGATATACAACCACTGGCCCCAGTGATCCAGGGTGGTGTCGGCGCGCCAGCGGGTCAGATCGAAATCGCCCCAGCGGCTAAAGCCACTGCCGGTGGCGGTGATGAGCAGGCTGTAATTCCCGCTGGTCAAGGAATGTACCTGCGGGTAAGGCGCACTCTGCGAAGCTGTCCAGCCAGCCCCCTCGGGCGGCTGCAGCGTATCGGGATGATTGGAATCGCTTTCACGAGATTGCCACAGCGGCCGCCGGCCAAGCGCCCCGACACTCGCAATCAGCGCGAAAGGATCGGCAGGTTGGCTGGCAGGCTGCTGCGAACGGGCAAACTTCCGGCTCCGACCGGGACGCGCGGCGCCAGACCCGGGCGAATTCGCGCGTTGGCGCGGACCCGGATAGCTGGTTGAGCGCTCGCTATCTTCCGTGGCGCTGTGGCTCAGCTCATCCGCTCCCGGATCACGCGCCGCCAGGGTTTGTTCCTGCAGCAGCAGTTCCACATTTTTGATGCGCGGATCGGCATGAAAGCGGCGTACCATTTTGTTGCCCATCAGGAAGTTGTCGAGGGCCAGGAGCGACATGCCCTGGTGGTGCGCCATGTAAGAGCGCACGATGGCATGTTCCTGCCCGGCGCCCAGGCGTTTGGCGGTAAAATCGATCGATTCATACAGCCCATATTCACCGCACATGTTCAGCCGGCGCAGATGGTCAAGGTTCTGGATGACGGCCTGGGGCGCAAAGGGCAGCGCCAGGATGGAAGCATAGGGCGTGATGACCAGGTCATCTTCCAGCCCGCGCTTGTAACCCAGGCCGGGAACGCCAAAAGCGCGATATTGATAGACCTGGTTGGCATCAAAATAATAGAAACTGGATTCGGATATGCCCCAGGGCACATTTTTTTCTTTGCAATAGGCAATCTGGCGTTGGACAGCGGCAGCGCAGCTCTGCTCGAGCAGCGTGTTGGGATAACTCCTCAGAAAAAGGGTCGGCATCAGGTATTCGAACATGGTGCTGCTCCATGAAAGCAGCGCGCGAACACCCTGAACCTGTGTCAGTGGGCGGGCAAGGTGCAGCCAGTGCCCCAGGGGCGCATCATCTTTACAGATGGCGATCAGGCTGGCAATGCGCGCCTCGGAGGCCAATAAATCATAATAATTGGGGTCCAGGCCGCCCGATTCAAGGTTGAAACCGATATGAAAAATCTGGCGCTGAGCATTAAACAGGAAACTAAAATCCATTGGCCTGAAAAACTGTTCAGATTCTTCGCCCAGTACCAACAAATCCGCCAGCAGGGCATCGGCGGCGTGACTGGCAGACGCGAGTTGTTGCTCAAAAGATTGGCACCAGGCCGAAACTTCTTCCAACACGGGCGGGAGCGCCTTTGCCCGGGCGCTGAACTGGAATTTGCGTTGCATGTCCGTGCGCTTGCGCTTCGCTTTCCAAAAATTCCGCCCAAATTCAGCACGGCGGCTAGAATTTCTGGCGGCAAGCTCGCTAAAATCCGGGCTGCAGGCGTTTGTCCAGACCTGCGACATACGCGTCATCTGCAAAAACTTGCCGGGCAGACCGGCAGCCCGCAAACCCGCCTGGATGCGATTGAGAATTTCGCGGGCATTGGCGCAAGTCTGGGGGATGTCTTCGAGTTTTGGGTTAACCGACAGCAGGCGCTGTAATTCTTGCCAGCCGCGTTGATACGGTTGAAAAGCCGCGTTGTGAGGGACTGAATCGGGAGATGATCCTGGATCGGGTGCTGGCAGCTCAAACAATGCCGGGATATTGGTCATACTGAGCGACCAGGGCACCAGCAGCTGCAGATCGCGTTGAATGAATTCGAGGTGGTAACGGGTGCGATCCACCCAGGTGGCAAGACGGTTCAGGCTGCCTTGATCGACCTGTTCGGACATATTTTCGATGATATTGATGAGAGCCGCTTCAATTTTGGCCTGACTCTCAGCAAAAATGGTCAACAGGATGTGCGGGGCGTAGTATTTTACCTTGTTGAGATCGCTGGCTTGCCCGCGGACATCCAGGATGGTTGCGTACAATAAATTGGAAGGACTGTCCAGGTGGGCTTCTTCCAGGATCATCAGAAGCATATCCAGGGTATCCACCAAACCGCTCCAGTTAATCACCGGCCGGTTGGTGATGTCTTTTAATCCCTGGCGCAGCACCAAAAAGCAGGCTGCCAGATTGCCGCTGTCGACCGTGGAGATATAGCGCGGCAGCAGCGGCGCCAGGGTGTGGGTATCATACCAGTTGAAAAAGTGCCCGCGAGCGCCTTGAAGTTGGCGCAGGGTCTCGAAGCTGTTATGCAGGCGCACGGCCAGTTCCTGCGGGCCGATATACCCCAAATCATAAGCGGACAGGCTGGAAAGCAGCAGCAGCCCGATGTTGGTGGGCGAGGTGCGGTGCGCCACCTGCCCGCGCGGGTCTTCCTGAAAATGATCAGGCGGCAGCCAGTGATCCTCAGGGCCGACAAAACGCTCAAAAAACAGCCAGGTCAGGCGCGCCAGGCGATGCAAATCTTTTCCGCTCTCGGGTGGGATCACGACCGGGCGGCGGGAAAGCTGGCTGATGCGGACAACGATATAGGGACTGATAAACCAGCAGAGTAACAACGGCGAGACGCCCGCCAGGTGCTCGGGATGCCAAAACAGCATGACCAGGCAGATAAACAGGGCGTAAAGCGGCTCAAAAAACATTTGCCGCCAGACGAGCGCGACTTTTAGCTCGCGCCCCAGGATGGTGAGGCTGTGCGCGGAAGTGATCCACTGCAGCAGGCGCTTCCGGGTGATAATCAGGCGTACCAGCGTGGTGGCCACCGCATCCGCGATCACCAAAGACTCATAGGGCAGCAGGATGATCTCGAACAACAGGCGCAGCCCCATCTGCCGGATCGAATGGATGGAATTGGCAGGTGAGTCATCCGGTTTGCGCGCAGGCCGGCTGGATAAAAAGCTGGTAAGGATGGTCAGGAGAAAGGGGGAAAATGTCAGGAAGGTCCAAACCACAGCCGAACCCGGCAGGAAAAACCATGCTCCGGCCAGCAGCACCAGCATAAATGGGGGCGTAAGACTGCGACGCAGATTGTCAAATATTTTCCAGCGGTCGAGCGTCGAAAGATCGTTCGGAAGCTTGCTGCCTTTTTTGACCGGTACGTCAGGCAGCAGCCACGGCAGAAGCTGCCAATCGCCGCGCACCCAACGGTGCATCCGGGAGGTATACGCCAGGTAATGGGGCGGGTAATCTTCAAACAGGACAATATCGGTCACCAGTCCACAGCGCCCATGCAGACCCTCAAACATATCGTGGCTTAAAATGGTATTTTCGGGGACGCGGTCGCGCAAACAGCGTTCAAAGGCGGCCAGGTCATAAATACCCTTGCCCACATAGCTGCCCTCGCCGAACAAGTCCTGGTAAACATCCGAAACTGCGCGGGAATACAAATCCATTTCGGTGTCACCGGAAAAGATGCGGGTGAACCAGGACAGATTCGCGCTGGCAGGGCGCACCTGGACGCGCGGCTGCAGCACGCTATACCCGGCAATGACCTGGTGGGTGACAGGGTCAAATACCGGCTGGTTTAAGGGATGCGCGAGCGTACCCACCAGCCTGCGAGCGGATCCGCGCGGCAGGATGGTATCGGCATCCGTGGTAATGATGTACTTAATACCCGGCAAAACACTCATGTCCCCGCATCTGACCGGGAAGCAGGCACTGCTGGCACCGCCAAGATTGGTTAACAGGGAATTAAATTCTTCCAGCTTGCCGCGCTTGCGTTCCCAGCCCATCCAGCAATTTTCGCCCGGGTTCCAGATACGTTCACGATGAAACAATAAAAACGGGCGGAAGGCGGCTGTGCCAAGCTTTGCATTCAGGCCGTCTATTCCGGCAATGGTTTTCTCCATTAATTCAGGCTCGCCCGGCATTTCTTTTTGAGGCGCGTCCGAGAAATCTGTCAGCAGGGCAAAATGGATATGCGGGTCATGGTTGCCAATAAAATGATTCTCCAACTGGCTCAACAGCACCCCCATCTCATTCTCATTTTTCAACAAAGATGGGATCACCACCATGGTCGAGCACTCAGGCGGAATGCCGTCTTTTAGCTCAAGCTTTGGCAATGTGTTGGGCGGCACGGTCTGCGCAACCAGCCAGTGCACCAGTTGCACCGCGCCGGCGCAGGCTGGCAGCAGACCCAACAGCACAGCCAGGCCGATCTGGAAGGGACTGCCGGCGCTCCAAATGGCAAAACCGGCAAAAAAGGAATTGAAGACCAGGGTTAGCGCCAGAATACTGCCCAAATAAATGGGCAGTGCGCAGCGCATCAATCCACGTTTCAGACGCTTGGAAATCGGATTGCGATAGTGGCAGGCTGCTTCCAGCCGGTGCCTGCCAGCGCCGATGATGAAATAGCCGACATGCCGCTCCAGAGGGGAAATGCTCTTTTCCGCCAGGTTCACCACCACCTGCGCGATCTCCAGCTCTGCCAGGGGCGAGTGCAGTGAAAGTTCTTCCAAACCATTGCGGTAATGGTTGCGGGTATCAAAATCCATCTTCGGGTAAACACCGGCCGGATCCGCGTTCAATACATTTTCCAGCAGGCTGGTTTCCTCGAAGAATGCCTTCCAGTCACACGTATCCAACAGGCGCAAACTGGTAATACAGTTGGAAACGAGTATGCCATCATCGGGAGCCGGGACTGCAGGGGCGCCTTCGGCAGCAGCATTTAAATGAAGGACCGGCAGCGGATGAAATAAGCCTGGCTCCTGTTCAGGATAGAAGAACCTCATCCAGCTGTGCTTGCTTAAACTTGCCAGGCCCTCGTCATCAGCTTTAATCTGCGATCCCGGCAGATGGGCAGAGGCAGCCGGGCTGGTACGCAGGTTGAAAAGAGCGCCGGCGAGCATCTCGACCACCGACAGCCGCAGCATGGTGGCAAAAGCCCAAACCTCCCCAATTTTGAGAGGCCAAATACTCTGATAGGCCTTGATAAATCTGCTGAGTTCTTCGGCTTCGAGACTTCCTGCACTGGCGCTGACCAACGCCCCGGCCAGGATGGAAATGCGCGCCATGACCGGGGCGTCGTTGAAACTGGCCTTTGGCAGGCGCTGATAGAAGTCGCGGGGAATCCCACGCTGGATTTGCTGAATTGCCCGCTGGATGATGTAATAGTTATCCAGCAGCCACTCTGCTGCAAATAAATTTGCGCCAGCGCCGATTGCCAACGGTGAGCGGCTGGCGGTTTCAAACTCCTGGTGGACCAGCCGAATGATTTTGGATATGGCTTTGAGCTGGTCGGGCAGGATGTAGGGGCAGGTTTCCTCAGAAGGGATCAGGACGCCTTCCGCAGCAAGCTCAAGCGCCAGGGCGGCTGCCGGAGAGAGCTGCTGCGAAATGCGCGGTTTGATGCGCCTGTCCAGCGGTTGATCCGTGTCAACCTGGCTGCCGGCGGGTGCAGCTGCGAAAAAATCCCGGTTGGTGTGCGGCTCGGATACTGCCGGAGCAGGCGCGCGGGCGACATTCTCGGGCGAAAGAGGCTTTTCAGCGGGCATGGGTTAGCGCCCCTGGATTTCAGAAATGGGATTTTCCGGGCTGGAGGCTGGTCGATCGATCTCGGAGAGATCCTGCACGATCAGAAGCGAGGTGGTGCCGTAAGCGATAAAGCTCGTGGCAACACTGCCGTAAGGCCAGCGCCCTCGAAAGGCCCCGCCCGGCTCGCCCGAGTGCCCATGCGCCACCAACATAACCATATCGGCTTTTTCTTCTTCGACCATGGTGTGCAAAGCGGCGATCTGGCTGTCACTGACGACCAGTTTTGTTTTGACGCCAATGCGCGCGTCTGTGTGAACCGCTCCCATCCAGGCAGAGCCTCCGGAAGAAGCCTGCCCCGCAGATTCTGATGGCTGGCCCGGGTGATCGCTTGGATTGGCAAGCTGGGCCTGGACCTGATAGAGATAGTGGGCGGCGGCCAACTGGTTACGCTCGGAAATCCGCGCAATCATTTCGGAATCTTCTTTTGAAACCGGCAGGCGGTTAACAATCTCGGGGTTTTGCACCACCGTCCCGATAATCAAGTTGGCTTTGGTACGCTCTGCCAGGCGAATCGCGACAGGCAGCACCAATTCAGCCCGGGCAGAGCAATCAAGCCCAATAAATAAGCGGCTGTAGCGAATTTCCTGGGGCAGTTCCGTTTTTCTCAAATCTTGCGGGGCAGACTCGGTCTCATAGGCGCGTACCAGCAGGGTGGATTTGTTTGCGCGCAGGATAATTTTCTGCACCACGCTGCTGACGTTCCACATACTCAGCCCGCTGGCCCCGTGTGTGCTCAGGATGATCAAATCAACCTGGTTGTTGTTGGCAAAGTTGATGATACATTCTGCCGCTGGACCTTCCAACAGGTTTTTTTCCACCTTTAACCCGGCTGTCTGAAAGCGCGCGGCGATCTGATCCAGATAAATGACGGCATCGTGTTTCTTGAGATGCCATTTAACCGGGTCAACCGGTGGGGTGGCATAATCCCGGTCCAGGTGGATAGCGGTTCTTGCAGGGTTATTAATGGGGGGCGATCCGGGCTGATTGGGGCGTTCAAGCACGTGCAAGATGGACACGCGCGCATCTAAAGCAGCAGCCAGTAATATTACATGCGGAATTACACATTCTGCCAGGGCAGAACCATCCAACGGCACAAGAATATGAGTAAACATGGTTTTCTCTCTTTTGCCAGGGTACCCAGCCGGTCGCCCCCCCCGCGTGAAGGACCAGAGTTGATCCCAGAAAAATCAAACTGGAATACCCACATGATAAAATACCAATAAATATGGATGAACTACCATTTAATAGTACAGGTATTTCAGGAAAAAAACAAGCAAATCATGAAAATTGGGTAATATATGATGATGTAGGGCGCTTGTAGGGG
>CAIMZS010000288.1 GCA_903846015.1 uncultured Anaerolineae bacterium
CATCAATTTCTACAGCCAACGGAATCTCAATTACTTCACTACAACGGTCTCTAAGATGCTTAAGGGTTTCGCGTTTATCTGAGGAAAAATCTTCCAGAAAAGATGAAAATGGCATCGGAAATACTGCGAATACTGTCCAGTTCCGGCTAAGTGCCTCCTCAGCAACTAGTTGATCGGCACCTTCTGCAAGACCTGACAACAAAATCAATGGAACGTCTTTGGCTACGGTTTCAATATGTTTCAGCTTGATACGAATATTCGCTCTGATCCGCTCGATATCTTCCTCAATTATTTCCCGGTGGCCTGTAACACCCACAAATAGCGCAATTTTTGAAATATTCGGATATGTTGATTTCAGCAGTGTTGGCATTGCAGATTACTCAATTCAGCGGGTTGTTAGAACCTTGAGCGCTTATCGATAGTTTCAAAATCTATCGTTTCAGCGTTTTAAACTTCTTTAAGGCTGCGTCTGCCGCCTCGTGAATCGCCGGGGACACACTTTGGTCGACGATAAGATCATCGATAATCTGAATAGTCTTCTCCTGATCCTTGGAAAACCGCAAAGTAAGTATGTAAGCCGAGACAGACTCAGTTCGTTGCCCCAAATCTGCCAATACGCCAGCAATGGCAGCCCATGCATTTGCACGTTGCGGTGCCAAACTAACCGCTGCGATCGCCGCGGCCTTTGCTCCACTCAGATCACCCGACTTGTGACGGGCGAACGCGAGGTTGTTGACAATTTCAACATCCAAGGGATCAGCCTTAACGCCTTGGGCAAAAGCTATTGCTGCGGCTGCTGCATCGCCCTGCCCCAGCAGAGAGAGCCCAGTCACATTCATCCGTCTTGCTGTCTTGCGGTCACCGCGCTTAGCCAAGACATATTTTCGTAATACTGTTGTTTGTTTCTTCAATGTAGCGTCGTCAATGCCATCATCACCTGAAAGAATCATTCGAATTGAAGAATCAGCTTGAACAAGGTGGAACCATCGACTTATCTCATCTATTGATGTCGCAGGTACACGCTGTTCGCTTGCCGTGGAATTTGGTTTTACTGAGTGATCAGCAGCGCTGGCCTGAAATGGCTGCCGATTAGTCGTCATCGAGCCCTTAAGATCTGACTGAGAGGTGATCCCAATATTGTCAACAAACACATTCCTTGAGTTAGGGGATTTGATCAAAGGCGGACTCGCTGATCCAATTCTTTGTTGCGACAACACTTTGGGATGCGGTCCTGATGCATCTCGAGCACCTGACTCAGTGTTGTCAGCTAAACCTACCGCGGTCTGAACATTCGTCCAAACATGAGGCCACCAAACTACAAGTGCTGTGACTGACAAGAGAAAATAAGCAGTAAATCCCAGTTTCAGGAGGATATTTCTATTATTAGACGATAAACCGATAGTCATGAAATCATCCGTGCGGCATCGTGAGTTCACGATTTCATATTTTAGAAAATTCGCGCTTCTTGACTACAAGACAATCGGTAAGTCCTGTTTGCAGATTAGAACGGAGTTGCGCGTAGGCGGAAATTTTTCGTTCAAGGAGTGCCTCAGCGCCAAAATATCTATCGATATGCTGACGCTCCTCACCTTGCCATAATGTTTGAGCATTGGGAATGATCCGTTGCCTTGCAAGGGCTAATATCCCTTGAATCTCGCCGAGATATTCGTATGTACCATGTGTCGCAATAACATTAACAACGACCGGTGCGCAATAAAGAAAAACAAAGATCGCACAAATGAGCGCGCATAGGCTTCGATTCATCGTAAACAGGTATTCAATCAAGGCGACTGTGCCGACTTCTTTGGCTTGGACGGTTTGCGACGATGATTTTTCTTGGGCAATTCTTTGACGGATGTCTTTGATGCTCTGTTGCAGGTCAGCGGCATCCCCTTCTTTTTTTACTTTCTGAGAAGGGAGACTTGCCAACCGTTGATATAGATCGTCCAGAGAACTCGAGTCCTGCAAAGACAATGTGTTTGCATTACTTGTCGTTGAAAGTTCCGTATGCATCAAAACAAAACTCGCGTCACCCCTAAATAAC
>CAIMZS010000289.1 GCA_903846015.1 uncultured Anaerolineae bacterium
AAGTTTTTAAGATAGCGTAGGCTGTTCGAGTGGCAGGTTTTGGTTCTTTTTGCTAAAATAAGAGCGGCGGTTCAAAAAGGGTGCAGTTCCAAAGCACCCTAAACCCTGAGAATTCAGTCATAAGTTTTTTTTCATTTCACCCTCTGCATCTTTTGCAGGGGGCTTTGTAACCTTTATTCATTATCCTGTCTTGGAGCAATATATGAACGCAGAACAGGCATGGCAATCCGTGCTCGGTCAACTTCAAATGGAAATGCCCCGCGCATCCTTCGATACCTGGGTTCGCGATACCCGTTTTTTAAATTACGACGATGGTCTTATGATCGTTGCCGTTCGAAATGCTTACGCCCGTGATTGGTTGGAAAATCGTCTTTTAAGTACGGTATCCCGTCTGCTTGCCGGAATGATGGATCGCGTCGTGGATGTACGCTTTGTGGTTGCCAGTGTGAATGATTCAGTTGATGCGGAAGACAATCTCGAGTCAGTTGATGTGGCCGAATCTCAAGCATCAGGTACAGTAGTCAAACAGCGCAATCCCACCCTGAACCCGCGCTACACCTTTGAGAATTATGTTGTGGGTTCTAATAGCCGCTTGGCGCATGCTGCATCTCAGGCCGTTGCCGACAAACCCGCTCGCGCTTATAACCCGCTCTTTCTGTATGGTGGCGTTGGCTTGGGGAAAACTCACCTATTACATGCCATCGGAAATTCATGTCATAATCGTGGCCTAACCGTTCTATATGTGTCATCTGAAGAATTCACGAATGATATGATTAATGCCATCCGCACGCACACCACTCAGGCCTTCCGAGAGAAGTACCGTTCTGCTGATGTGCTTTTGATTGATGATATTCAATTTATTGCCGGTAAAGAATCAACCCAGGAAGAGTTCTTCCACACCTTTAACACTTTGCACAGCCAGGACAAGCAAATTATTGTTTCATCGGATCGTCCTCCCAAATCGTTGGTTACGCTTGAAGAACGCCTGCGTTCACGCTTCGAATGGGGGCTGATCGCTGATATTCAAATGCCGGACCTCGAGACTCGCCAGGCTATTTTGCGTTATAAAGCAGAAAAATTTGGCAGGGATATTCCCAATGAAATTCTTGATATGATCGCTCGAAGGGTACAGTCTAATATTCGTGAACTGGAAGGTGCGCTCAATCGCATCATTGCGTTTGCGGATCTTTCTGGTGTGCCGCTCAGTTTGCATCTGGCCGAAATGGCATTAGCCGACTTGCTGCCCCAAGTACGCAATGTTCCACCGCTTAAGCTGATTGAATTGGTTGCCAATGAATGGCAAACTTCTGTAGAGGCATTGCTCAGCCGGGATCGGTCTCAGCGTATTGCTGAACCCAGACAGGTGGCGATGTATTTGCTGCGACACGAAACCAATGCCTCGTTGCCGCAGATTGGTGAAGTACTTGGTGGGCGCGACCATACCACCGTTATGTATGCGATTCAAAAAATTACCAGTGATATTCTGATAAAAAAGGATATGGAACGTAAAGTAAACCGCATCAAACAATTATTGTATGGTCAGACTGGCTTCGCTGCCTGAAATCAGGATGTCAATGAATAGAAAAGAGGGGTAATCCATAGGATTACCCCTCTTTTCTATTGAATGCAAGTAAGCATTCAATCAATGGAAAGCCAGTCATGACATTCCCAATATCCTGTTTCCCCTTCGCCGCCTTTCTGGCGGGAATAAAATACCCAATAGGGTATAATTTCAGTGCCGAAGGTGGGAATCGAACCCACACTCCTTACGGAACACGATTTTGAGTCGTGCGCGTCTGCCTGTTCCGCAAAAAGCACCCGCCATATATGTCCAAGCTCAATAAATAAGTCGCTTAAATCCTGCATTTGGGGCCATTTCTAGGAGAATTTAAGCATGGAAACCGCCCAAAAAATCCAGTTAACGCACACGATTCTTTTTGTTTCAGACATGGCAAATCAGTTTTTTCAAGCCAAGAAAGCCGAAGGATTGTCTCCCTTCACTCTGACATTCTACAGGCAGCAGCTCATGCACTTTCTGAAATATTGCGAATCCCAGAGTATTTCTCAAATGGAAGAAATCACATCGGTAACCATAAGAGAGTTTCTTTTATGGCATGAAGAGACTGGCCACAACCCGGGCGGCCTGCATGCAGCTTATCGTACTCTCAAAGTATTTCTCAAATGGTATGAGCTGGAAGCCGAGCCAGAAAACTGGAAAAACCCGGTCCGCAAGGTCAAAGCGCCGCGAGTGGATTTGGAACCATTAGAGCCAGCCGGACTGGACGATATTTCCAAGTTGATAAATGTCTGCAAGTCAAGCACCTTTTGGGACATCCGGGACAAGGCTATCTTGCTGTTCCTGATTGACACCGGGGTGCGCGCACGAGAATGTACCGGGTTGGACCTGCAGGATGTCGATGTCATCAGCGGTGAAATCAACATCCGGCATGGGAAAGGTGGGAAACCTCGCACGGTTTTTATTGGTCAGAAAGCCAGGCGTGCTCTTCGGGCGTATCTCAAAAAGCGCGGTGACAAGGTACCGTTTGCCTTATGGATTACTGAAGACCGGGAACGCCTATCCTATGGTGGTTTGCGTGGATT
>CAIMZS010000290.1 GCA_903846015.1 uncultured Anaerolineae bacterium
GTCAAACAATGGATTTCATCCCATTATTTCGCAAATTCATGCTTGACTTGGGGATTGTTCAAACGTTCTTGCATATCGTCTGATGTCTTTCGAAAATGACATCAAAATGGGTCGGTTTAAAAACCTGAAAAACCGTTATGAGGTTGTACAATTAGCCGAGTTTTCACAGGATTGTGAAAAAATAGGAGCTATTTTCAAAGATGACATCTACTAAACGAATTGCCATACTTACCAGTGGTGGGGATGCTCAGGGGATGAATGCGGTTGTCAGGGCAGTAGTGCGTACCGGTATTGACAAAGGCGCCGAAGTTTACGCAGTTTATGAGGGCTACCAGGGCCTGGTGGATGGCGGCGAGCGTATCCGTAAGCTGGATTGGAATGCTGTTGCTGGCATCTTACACCGTGGCGGTACCATGATCGGGACTGCTCGCAGCGATGAATTTCAGACTCGCGAAGGTCGCCGTCGTGCCGCCAAAAACTTGATCCACTTTGGAATTGATGGGTTGGTTGTGGTAGGCGGTGACGGATCCCTGACTGGTGCGCACATTTTTCGCCAGGAATGGCCCTCGCTGATGGGCGAATTGGCCGCAAGCGGTGAGATTACCCCAGAAATAGCCGCTGCTCATCCTTCCCTGGTAATTGTTGGGTTGGTGGGTTCGATCGATAATGATTTCTACGGAACCGATATGACCATCGGCACCGACAGCGCTTTGCACCGTATTACCGAGGCCATCGATGCCATCTCCAGCACCGCCGCCAGTCATCAGCGTACGTTTATCGTCAAGGTGATGGGACGCAATTGTGGTTACCTGGCGCTGTACGCTGCACTCGCCACCGGCGCAGACTGGGTGCTGATTCCAGAATCGCCGCCGGACGTGGATGATTGGCAGGATGTGATGGTCGAGCGCTTGAAGGCTGGTACCAGGGCGGGCAGGCGCGATCACATTGTCGTGTTGGCCGAAGGCGCGCGCGACCGCAAGGGTACTTATATTGGCAGTGCCGATGTGCAGCAGCTTCTGGAGGAACGGCTGGGTGAGGAAGTGCGCGTGACCGTGCTTGGACACGTCCAACGCGGTGGACGTCCCAGCGCGTATGATCGCAATCTGGCCACCATGCTCGGATATGAGGCCGTTGCCACCATCCTGGCCGCCGGCCCAGATGATGAACCGGTGCTGGTTGGTATCCGGGGCAACCGCATTACCCGTTCGCCTTTGATGGATTGCGTACGGCGTACCCAGGAGGTAGCCGAGGCGATCGCTGCCAGGGATTATGAGAAGGCGATGGATCTGCGCAGTACCAGCTTTAAAGAAGCCTTCCGTACCCTTAAGACAATGGTACGCGCTTTGCCTCATCCACCCGAGCTAGGTCAAAAACGCCTGCGTATTGCCATTCTTAACGCGGGCGCACCGGCGGCTGGTATGAACACAGCCGGGCGCACAGCCATCAGGCTGGGCCTTGATCAGGGGCATATCATGTTAGGCGTACAGAATGGTTTTGATGGTTTCACTCGAAGCCAGATCCGTGAACTGAACTGGATGAGCGTCACGGGCTGGGCCTCGCTTGGGGGCTCGGTTCTCGGCACGAGTCGTATGGTGCCGAAAGGTAAGGATATGTATGCCATTGCCCGCGCCATCGAAGATAATCATATCGATGCGCTGTTGGTGATCGGAGGTTGGAGCGGTTACGAGGCAGTTTATGCCATGATTAACGAGCGCGCTAATTTCTCGGCTTTTAGTATCCCGATTGTCTGTTTGCCAGCCTCGATTAGCAATAATCTGCCCGGTTCTGAATTTAGTATTGGCGCGGATACCGCTTTGAATAACATTGTTGATGCTGTCGATAAGATCAAGCAGTCAGCTGTGGCAGCGCGGCGTTGCTTTGTGGTAGAGGTGATGGGCCATTCGTGTGGCTACCTGGCGCTGATGAGCGGCATGGCTACCGGCGCTGAGCGTGTCTACATCAACGAGGAAGGCGTCTCGCTCAAGGATCTGCAGACCGATATCGATACCCTTAATCGGGGTTTTGATTCTGGCAAGCGACTGGGTCTGTTCATCCGCGCCGAAAACGCCAACCCGATTTACACTACCAACTTTATTTGTTCTTTGTTTGAGGAGGAGGGCCGCACAGTCTTCGATGTTCGCCCGGCAGTGCTCGGGCATTTGCAGCAAGGAGGCGATCCTTCGCCCTTTGACCGTATCCAGGCATCGCGCCTGGCACGGTTATGCCTGGAATATCTTATTGGCGAGTGCGATAAACACAGCAGCAACAGCGCCTTTATTGGCCTGCAGAACGGCAAGATCGCTTTTAACGATATGCGCGACTTTGAGCGCATGGTTGATACCGTTGTCCAGCGCCCCCGCAATCAGTGGTGGCTGCAGCTCAACATCATCGCCCAGCTAATGGCTAAGCTGGCACCTCAGGAATAGATCTGTTGGCCCCCTAAGATAAGCAGAAGTATAATCACTCTATTATGGACTTTCTCGAAAAATTAAACCCCGCACAAAAAGAAGCTGTTACCGTGGGTGAAGGCCCCGTACTCGTTCTGGCTGGTCCCGGTTCCGGTAAAACTCGTGTACTCACTCAGCGTATCGCCTATCTGATTGGGTATGAAGGCGTTCGCCCTTATCAGATGCTGGCCGTCACCTTTACCAATAAAGCCGCGCGTGAGATGGATCTGCGTGTTCAAGATCTGCTCGGTCAGGATATGATGACTCGCGGGCTGCTGCTCGGCACCTTCCATTCCATCTGCGCGCGGATCCTGCGGCGCGAATCTGAGAAGCTGCCCGTTAGCTCTGATTTTGCCATTTTTGATGCCGATGACCAGCTTTCGGTTGTAAAAAATGTGATCAAGGAATTCAATTTGAACGACAAGCTCTATCGCCCGGTGGTGGTGCATGCTGCTATTTCACGTGCCAAGAATGAGCTGATCGGGCCAAATGATTTCCCAATCACCACCTATCGTGATGAAGCCGTAAAGCGGATCTACAAACGCTATCAGGAATTACTGCAGGCTTCAAACGGTATGGATTTTGACGATCTGCTGTTGATGACTACCAATCTACTGGCTGATAACCCGGATGTGCGCGATAAATACGCCCAGCGCTTCCGGCATGTGCTTGTGGATGAGTTCCAGGATACCAATATCGCTCAGTACAATCTGGTTAAGTATCTATCATCTGTTCATCACAACATATTTTGTGTAGGCGACCCGGATCAATCGGTATACCGCTGGCGCGGGGCCGATTATCGAAACGTGCTCAAGTTCGAAGAAGACCATCCTAAATGTAAGACCATCTTGTTAGAGCAAAACTACCGCTCAAAGCAGACCATCCTGGATGCTGCCATGGCAGTGATCGACCGCAACCCACGCCGCAAACGCAAAAAGCTGTTTACTGAACGCGGGGCTGGCGATAAGATTGTCTTTTATGAAGCAGTCGACGATTATAGCGAATCCAGCTTTGTGGTCGATACCATTGCTCAACTGGTTGCCAGCCGGAAGTTTGAGCCCGGGGATTGCGCGGTGATGTATCGCACCAATGCCATGTCACGCATGATTGAAGAAGCTTTTTTGCAAGCCCGGCTGCCATACCGGCTGGTGGGGGCCCAGCGCTTTTACGGGCGCCGCGAAGTAAAGGACATGATCTCTTTTCTCCGGTTGGTGCAAAATAAGGATGATGATATCTCATTGGGCCGCATCATCAATGTGCCGCCGCGCGGTATTGGGGATAAAACTATCCTGGCGTTGCATATTGCCGCGCGGGCTGGAAACTTGACCCCTGGAGATGTGCTGCTCGATCTGGCACGCGGGTCAGATTCGCCCTTCTTCTCTCAGTTTGCGGGGCGCGCGGCGCTGCCACTGGCTGGTTTTGGCGGGCAGCTTTTGGCCTGGCGCTCGATGGCTGCTACAGCGACTGTCTCAGAGATATTCGATCGGATCATAACGGATATCCATTATGAAGAACATCTTGACGATGGCACAGATGAAGGCAAGGAACGCTGGGAAAATGTAGTCGAATTGCACCGCCTGGCGGATGAATATGATCAGCGTCCTTTGACAGAATTCCTGGAAAATATTGCCCTGATATCCGATCAGGATACTATCAAGGAGGGCAACGTACCCACCCTTCTGACTCTGCATGCTGCCAAGGGCCTCGAGTTTGGTGTGGTGTTCATTGTCGGGTTGGATGATGGCATCTTGCCGCACAGCCGCTCGTTTAGTGAGCCGGAAGAAATGGAAGAGGAAAGGCGTTTATTCTATGTGGGTATCACGCGCGCCAAGGATAGGCTTTTCCTTTTGCGTGCTCAGCGGCGTGGCGGGCGCGGCTATGCTGAGGATACAATCGAATCTCGCTTTTTGGAGGACATCCCGACCACACTGGTCAGTGGACAGGCGCGTGCCGGAAAGAAAAGCTTGAATTATGGTGCCAATAAGGCTGCCTGGGTGCTTCCCTCGCCGCCGCGCTCGTTAGCTACGGCAAAGATCTTGGAGCAAAAATATCGCGCTGGGATGTCTATCACGCATCCGGTCTGGGGCGATGGCGTTGTGATGGACAGTCGCGTCCAGGATGGCGATGAAATCGTGGATGTTTCTTTTAAGAGTGTTGGTATCAAGCGCTTGGCGGCCAGCCTGGCAAAACTCACCATTGTCTGAACCGCAGATTAGATCCAAACCTTTTCACCACGAGAACACCAAGATCATCAAGGAAATTCAAGGACATTTTAAGAAATATTAGGAGAAGGTAATGGAATATGTGAATCTGGGCAAGACCGGTTTAAAGGTTTCTCGTCTGTGTCTTGGAATGATGACATACGGATCACCATCCTGGCGGGCGTGGACTCTGGATGAAGATGGCGCTCGTCCGTTTGTGCGTCGCGCGCTGGATGCCGGTATCAATTTTTTTGATACCGCTGATGTATATTCGTTGGGAGCCAGCGAGCAAGTGACAGGTAATTTACTCAAGAGCCTGGGAGTGCGGCGTGAAAACGTGATTGTTGCCACCAAGGTGTATAGTCAGATGAGCGGCGATGTCAATGACAAAGGTCTTTCACGCAAGCATATCCTTGATTCTATTGATCAGTCGCTGCGCAGGCTTCAGATGGATTACGTCGACCTGTATCAGATCCACCGCTGGGATTACGATACCCCGATCGAAGAGACTATGCAGGCCCTGAATGATGTTGTGCGCGCGGGTAAGGTCCGTTATATCGGTGCGTCATCCATGTTTGCATGGCAGTTTGCCAAGGCGCAATTTACTGCCGACCTCAACGGTTTTACGCGCTTTGTTTCCATGCAAAATCACTATAACCTGGTCTATCGCGAAGAAGAACGCGAGATGATACCGTTATGCATCGATCAGGGAGTTGGTCTGATCCCCTGGAGTCCGATGGCGCGCGGCTTTTTTGCAGGCAATCGCACCAAAGGTGGCGGAGGCGAGACGCCCAGGGCGCAAAGCGATCCGTTTGCAAACCAACTGTATTTCCGGAGCGAAGATTTTAGCGTTGCAGACCGGGCGAGTGAAATTGGCACGGAACATGGCGCTACTGGCTCGCAAGTAGCGCTGGCCTGGATATTAAACAAGGCACACATCACTGCGCCGATCATTGGCGCGAGTAAGATGGAACATCTCGAGCAGGCCATTGCCGCGCTTGAGATCAAGCTTTCTGTGGATGAGATTACCCGGCTTGAGCAGCCCTATCAGCCGCACCCTGTGTTGGGACATTCGTAAGTTATTTTTGGTCCCCGGCTCGATTTGCTGAGAAAATCGCACGGGACAAGGAGCAGCGATGAATTGGAGACTTTTATGGGAGATATTCGTGCTCTTTACGCGCGTGGCGATGTTTTCGTGGGGTGGCGGACCGGCATCGTTAGCGCTAATGCAACGTGAGGCTACCCATGCCACCTGGATGCCACCTGGCACCACTGTACTCGTGCCATGGATCAATTCGGCCGAATTTGCCGATGCAGTGGCGGTAGGCAATGCCCTTCCTGGGCCAATCGCGCCACAGGTTTCAGCTTATGTGGGCTACAAACTGGCAGGTACGCCCGGCGCTATTGCGGCCGCTACGGGGACTGTTGTGCCCACTACGCTGCTAATGCTGATCATGGTGGTGTTTTTCTTTGGTGTTAAAGACAGCCCGGCGGTAAAATCAATGCTGCAGGCGGTTCGTCCGTTGGTAGTAGGTCTCTTGATTTGGACAGCCTACGACATGTCTTTGACCGTTTTCGGTGTAAAAAAACTTGGCTGGATGGCTGCATTGAGCGGAGGTTGGGATAAGGTGTTGATCGTGGTGGCTTCATTTGCTTTGTTGACATTTACAAGTGTCAACCCGGTGGTGCTTGTCATTGCGGCGGCTTTATTAGGTTTTATTGTTTATCGGTAATTGCGTGCGGGTATGGCTCCCAGTCTCTGCACGGGAGTGTGATTCGCGCATGATTGGAGACTTCTTATGTATCACAATATCCCCGATAAGATCAAAGAATGCATGCGTGAATTGGAAACGCGTGATGTGATGGAACGCAGCAGCACCATCCCCCTCCAGTATCGTTTGCAGCAGGTTTCGCCAGATACAGGCAAATTTCTTGCCATGTTGTGCATAGACGTACCCAAGGGACTGATCATGGAGGTCGGTACAAGTGGAGGTTATGCCAGTTTGTGGCTTTCGCTGGCTTGCAAACAGCGCGAAGATAAACTGACCACTTTTGAAATACAGGAAGATAAGTTCATTGTGGCGATGGAAACTTTTCGTAAATCCGGGATCGATTCGTCCATTAATCTGGTTCTTGGCGATGCGCGCAGCTATATCTCACGCATGCCCCCAATCTCTTTTTGTTTCATGGATGCCGAAAAAGATGTGCATCTGGAAATCTATGAGCAGATCATGCCTAACCTGGTTTCAGGTGGAATGCTGGTAGCCAACGGCGCACTGGCGCAGACGGACCAGCTCTCGCTTTACCTGGGGCGCGCCTATCGAGATCCACGCGTGGATACCCTGGTTGTTCCGATTGGCAGAGGTTTGTTGATCTGCCGGAAAATATAATGTCATAATATAAGGAGAATTGCACTTGGCTGAGACTCTCAAAATCATTATTCCCATGGCGGGTTGGGGCACACGTATGCGCCCGCAAACCTGGAGCAAGCCCAAGCCGCTGATCGGTGTAGCGGGAAAACCTTCCTTCGATCACCTCATGGATATGTTCAGCACCATTCCAAGCCCGGAAAATGCTGAATATATCTTTATCATCGGGCCATATTTGGGAGAGCAAATCCCAGTTTATGTTAAAAAGCACTACCCAAATGTTAAAGCCCATTATGTTGTTCAGGAAGAGATGAAAGGTCAGAGTCATACTGTTTGGCTGGCACGCCATTTATTAAACGGCCCGACAATATTGGTCTTTTCAGATACTCTTCTTGAAACAGATTTTTCATTCCTGGCGGATGAAGCAAGCGATGGGGTCGCGTGGGTGAAGGCTGTGCCCGACCCACGCCGCTTTGGCGTAGCAGAAACCGACAGTGATGGTCACATTGTTCGCTTGATCGAAAAACCGCAGACGATGGAAAATAATCTGGCAGTGGTGGGCTGTTATTACTTTAAGAAAGGCGAGAACCTGGTTGCGGCAGTCAACGAGCAGATGAAGCGTGGTATTCAGTTAAAGGGTGAATACTTCCTGGTGGATGCCATCAACATCATGATCGACAACGGGGCGCAGATGCGCACCAATAGCGTGGATGTATGGCTCGATACAGGCACCATTGAAGCTACGCTTGAGACCAATGTTTATATGCTCGAGCATGGGCGCGATAACTCCGCAGAAGCCGCACTGCGTCAGGGTGTTACCATTGTGCCGCCAGTCTTCATCCATTCAACAGCAAGAGTGGAAGGATCAGTGATTGGGCCGCATGTTTCGCTCAGTGCAGACTGCGAAGTGACTGGCTGTATCATCCGTAACAGTATCCTGGACGATGGGGCCGGTGTGACAGATTCGGTCCTGGATGGCTCGTTTATCGGTAGGCATGCCAAGGTGGAGGGACGCCCCAAAACCATCAATATCGGAGACAACTCCAGCGTTCAGATCTAGACTCATCTTAGGATGTCATTTTTGTGCCCGTGGCCCGTGGCCGTGGCCGTGCTAGAACCGGCACTATCGCTAGAACCGGCACTATCGCAGAACCGGGTACCATGGATGACAAACTGCTCGGGTGTCAGGATGTTTAAAAAGGAGAAATCATGCAGGCTGTTGATAGCGCCAAATATCTTTCAAAGCGGGTGATTGGACTGAAACCGTCCGGCATTCGAAAATTTTTTGATATTGCCGCGACGATGAAAGATGTCATTTCGTTGGGCATTGGTGAGCCGGACTTTATCACACCCAGGCCGATCCTGGATGCGGGCATCCGTTCGCTGCAATCAGGTGAAACGCATTACACATCCAACTCTGGCAAGCTGGAATTGCGCCAGGGAATCGCGGATAGCCTTCAGCGCTTGTATGGCGTTAAGTACGATGCTTCCACTGAAATTATTGCCACCGTGGGTGTTTCAGAAGCCCTGTATCTAACCTTTGTGGCGCTGCTCGATCCTGGCGATGAAGTGATCATTCCCACGCCATGTTTTGTTGCCTACCAGGCGGAAGTGTATCTGGCGGGCGGTATCCCGGTGGAAATCCCCAGCAAGATGGAGAATAATTTCCAGGTGGATCCGGACGAAGTGCGCGCTGCCATCACCCCACGCACAAAAGCCATTTTCATCGGTTATCCCAGCAATCCAACTGGGGCAGTCGCCGAGCGTGAAACCCTGGTTGAAATCGCCCAAATTGCCATTGAGCACGATCTTGTGGTGGTTTCGGATGAAATTTACGACCGGTTGGTGTATGGCTTCAAGCATGTATGTTTTCCGGCGCTTGGCGAGGAAATCAAACGGCGTACCGTGCTTTTGGGCGGTTTTTCGAAAAGCCATGCCATGACCGGTTGGCGTATTGGTTTTGCCGCTGCGCCGGCGGAGATCATCCAGGGATTGGTGCGCGTTCACCAGTACACGATCATGTCTGCACCAACCACTGCTCAGGATGCCGCTATCGAGGCCTTAAAGGCGGATGATTTTGTCAATGAAATGGTGACGGAATATGATCGCCGCCGCAAACTGATTGTGAGTGGGCTGAATCGGCTGGGGTTGACCACGTTTGAGCCGCGCGGCGCTTTCTACGCATTCCCAAATATCAAGGCTTCTGGGATGGACAGTGCTACTTTTGCCGAACAATTACTGCACGAGGAGCATGTGGCTGTGGTACCTGGAGACGCCTTTGGGGCGGGCGGCGCGGGCTTTGTGCGCTGCTCGTACGCTACTGCCTATGAGAAGATCGAAGAAGCGCTGCGGCGAATGGAAAATTTCATGCAGAGGCATGGTTAGGTCTGATGGAAATACTCGGGATTGATGTGGGCGGTTCGGGCATCAAGGGCGCGCCGGTCGATATTTCGACCGGCCTGTTGACGGCTGCGCGGCTACGTTTAAAAACACCAAAAGGCGCAGAACCTGAAGCAGTTGCGCAGGTGATTACGAATGTTGTCAATCATTTCGCCTGGAACGGCGCAATAGGCATTGGTTTTCCCGCTCCGATCAAGCACAGCATTGTCAAAATGGCTGCCAATATCTCTCCGGCCTGGGTCGGGCTTAATGTGGATGCTTTTCTGAGTTCGGCCACAGGCTGCCCGGTGACAGTGAGCAATGACGCTGATGTTGCTGGGCTGGCGGAAATGAAATTTGGCGCCGGGAAAGATCAGCCTGGCACGGTCATCCTGGTGACGTTGGGTACTGGTATTGGTACGGCCATTTTCCATGGCGGCAGATTATTGCCCAATTGCGAATTTGGCCACGTACAGATCAATGGGCATGATGCCGAAGCACAGGCCTCGGACGCCGCCCGTCAGCGCGATGAACTCAACTGGAAAAAATATGCCAGACGTTTGAGCCGTTTTCTGATGGAACTGGAAAAATTATTTTGGCCTGATTTGTTTATCATTGGTGGTGGAATTAGCAAAGATCATCAGAAATTCATCCCGCTGTTAAAGGTGGAAGCCCCGGTGGTTCCAGCTCAATTCCTGAATGAAGCCGGAATCGTTGGCGCGGCTTTGGCAGGGAGCAATCAACCATAAGCACGGGTGATTTGGACTGCTCACCCGTGCTTTGCAGCCTCGTGCTGGAACCGGGACTATCGCCTCGTGCTGGAACCGGGACTATCGGAATTCGACTGGTAGGTCGGCTCTGATTAATAGGAATTTTGTTCGCCCTATTGCTGACCATTACACTTTGGAGATTTCACACTCCAAATCATCATATTAGGGCCTGCTGATAGGTTCTTCCCGCACTGATTCAATAGACGCGCTTTTAGGGGCGCGTTTTCTATTTCAGACATATCACGGAAACTAATCGATTATATTGTGAAAAAAGGTATTATCTACCGGGGATTTTCCCGATTATCCTTTATAATCAGGCTAAATTATCAATTCTGAAAAGAATGACAATTGATTGGTGTTCAACCAGGCGTGAAGCATGATTGAGCAATCCCGGAAAGATTCGCGAGCACTACTTAAATAATCATGCCCCTTCATTTCGCTTTTTTAGTACTGGAAGAACATCCTTACGGAAGAGAAATCCTGCGTATCTTGTTGGAGCAGAACCTGATTCCCAGCATGATTATTCAGGAAGTGTCGACGGTGGGCGATGTGGAGCGCGAGAAATTCTTGACGCGGATAGCTGGTCAGCCGCTGCCGCCGCGCCTGACACAACTGATTAACGGAAAGAAAATACCGGTTTATTGCGTGGCCAATCACAACGATAAAACCTGTCAGGAATTGCTGGCATCTGATCAACCGGATGTGCTGGCATTGGGTGGAACGCGCATCATCAAGCCAAATATTCTTGAGATTCCCAGTCGCGCCACAGTCAATACTCATCCCGGGTTGCTGCCCTGGTTGCGCGGGTCAGCGTCAGTGGGCTGGGCTTTGTATAAAGACATGCCGGAAGGCGCCACTGCTCACTTTATCGATCCGGGAATTGATACCGGTGATATTATTTTGGCCCGCCAGCTCCCGGTATACCATCAAGATACTTATGAGAGCCTGAATTATCGCATCGCGCTCCTGTCTGGAGAATTGATGGCGGAGTCGCTGACCTTGCTTGCCAATGGTGAGGCACCTCGCATTCCCCAGGATTGCAGCGTGGGCGAAACCTTCAAGGTTATCCCGGACGATTTGTTGGAAGAAGGTAAACGGCGGTTGGCGGAAGGTCGCTACTCCCACTTTTCGGATTGACAAATCCCTGGCTGCGATAGTGCCCGTTCTAGCAGGGCCGAAAGAAAAAACCTTCATGAATATCGATAATACAAGAGACTTTGCATTGGTTGAAAAGACGAATTAATCCTTTGCTGCGCGAAGTTTTTCATACAGATGATGGTTTGGTTTCTATGGACGGCAATCCCCTGGGAACGCAGCGCAAAGTGGAACAGCTCGGTTAGCACGTTAGCCTTCGTCACCTGGATGGTCTTCGTATCTACCGCGCACTTATTTAAGAGATAAATGTCATCCCCGATTTTCGTGAACCGTGTCTGAACCGCCTCGTGTCCGTGGCCGTGCTAGAACCGGCACTACCGCTAGAACCGGCACTA
>CAIMZS010000291.1 GCA_903846015.1 uncultured Anaerolineae bacterium
CCTGTATTCCAAGTATTACCCTGACTTTCCTGCATTCAAAGCCGCCATTACAAAATGCCTGGATGAAACATCAACCACGCATCAGTCAGCCTTAAATTCCTTGCTATCCCTTCGTTTTCAGCTCTTTCAAAAAGCGCAATCAGTGACCGTGTAAGGTATAGTTGGGGCTGTTGAGCTGCTGGAGGCCAAAGTGCTTGCCGACCACATAGGCCACGCTTTCTGCCTCCAACTCACAGATGGCGCGGTCGAGCTTGACCTCATCGCTGTGGTGCTTGAGCAGTTCATGACCCAATTCGTGGATGACCGTTTTCACCCCGGCCTGCGGCGATACCTTGATGGAGCCGCCACTGCTGACGCCCTGTATATCCCCGGGCAGCTCGACAAAAGAAACGGCGATGCCCTTGCTTTCGGCAAACCGGACCAGCTTATCGAGCAGCATCAGGTTCTGTTCCGGGCTTTTCCAATCGGGTGTTTCGGGCAGCGGCTCGCCATCGGTTTGGGAGACATCGAAAACGTAGACGACTTTGAAGCCTCGTAAAATGGTCTTGGAATTTTCCTTGTTTGGCTCTTCCTTGAAGATAATGGGCGCGAGAATCGGGATGCCCTTCTCACCCTTCCTGACAAAACGGTTCATGCTGCGCCACTTCTGGAAACCGGCCACGATGGTGGCGTCCGGCTTGTTGAAAAGAATCGACCAGGTGTTGAAGACCGAATAGTTGTGAAACTTCGAGCAGGTTTCCAGATACTTGAGCATTTCTTCACTCAGACGAGCTGCATCCGTAGCCGCGGCCAGTTCCTGCAGGTGCTCTTCGATGCTTTTGGTCAGGTCGGCGCTGGTGAAACGTGGCTCGTAAGTGGGTTCAAATTGTGTGTTCATTTTTTCTCCGGGTTAAAATAAAAAAGAGCGTTTTTTCCTTCGAGGGAAATCGCGCTCTTTTTTTGGATGTGATATTTTTTAGCTGAAGCCCAAACCACGTTCTTTGAGCGAAACATACGCCCCGTGCGAGACAACCAGGTGGTCCAGCATTTCAATCCCCAGGATTTTGCCAACCTGGTGAATCTCGCGGGTCAGGTGAACATCATCCGGGCTGGGCGTGCAATCCGAACTGGGGTGGTTGTGGCCCAGGATGATGGACGGGCTGTTGTCGATGACCGCCTGGCGAAATACTTCAGCAATCCGCACCTGCGAGCAGTTGACCGAACCCTGGTACAGTTTGACAATGTTCATGACCCGGTTGCGGGTGTCCAGGTTGAGTATCCATAACTCTTCGTGGTCGAGAGCCCCGATGAAGTAATCCAGGATTTTGAAGGCATCCGCGGGGGATTGAATGGCGGGTCGTTCGGTTGGATGGGTATACAACTGCTGGTTGAGTTCATCATGCAGCTGGTGAATTCGCGCAAAGGTCTGGGCGACCTTCTTCTTGCGCCTGGCAGCTTCTTTCTGCGGGATGGAAGCATCGATGACCGTCATCGAGAGCTGCGAGAAATTGGGGGTGAGCGGATAGGTGGCCATTAGCAGCTCTTGAAGTGAATCGCAATGCGCGGCTGCCCGGCAACTGTCAAGGATACGGGGTAAATGGTCATGGATTTGCCCTTGATGCTTTCCAGCGAAACGCGGCCAAAGATGGCGACCAGCTCCTTTTCTCCCTGGGCACCGAACAGGATGCCGTTGGGAGTACCGGCAGGCAGACCAGTGACCCATATGCAGTACTTGTCAAACGAAGGTTGACCGGGGCGCGGCGTGACCGTCTCTTTTGTGATGTTGGCGATGGTGACTTTCACGGGTTTCTGTTCCAAGTCCAGGCCATGCAAATACTTGCGGTACAGGCTGCCCAGGCGGGTGCCATCTTGAGTGCAAGGTGTCTCAGCCACCTTGCGGGGTGCGTCGTCATCGAAGCCCAACTCCTTCAAGATTTGTGCTTCGGTTTTGCGGGGAGCAGCCGTTGTGGTTGCTGGCTGAATTTGTTTTTGCTGGTTTTCAACCGGTGCAGCCTTGGCCAGGTTGGCTGTAGCCTGGGTAAAGTAATAGGCAGCGA
>CAIMZS010000292.1 GCA_903846015.1 uncultured Anaerolineae bacterium
ACGTTGTTGCACCCGGTCTGATTCTTGAACCAGTCCATCTTTTTTATAGACGATCACCTTCACCCAGCATCACCCGGTCGGCCCCACGGTCAACTTCCCAGGGGTAAATGATGCGCGCATCGGTCACATCGGCGTAATAATCCGGTTTGGATGTGCCGAAGAGGGTGCGGTAAGGATTGAAGTGCAGCACACAGGTTTCGGGAAAGCCTCCCGCGGCTGAAACACGGTTCTTGACCGCAGTGATCGTGCGCCCGGAACCCCAAACATCATCAATGATCAGGGCGGAACGCGCGCGCAGCTTGTCTTCTGATGGAAATTGGATGAACTCCGGCCAGGCCATCAGCCGGTTGCGTTCCACATCAGCCGGAAAATCAACGGCAGCGGTCAGAATATGGGTAATGCCCATTGCCTCAGCCAGCATGCCTCCCGGTATCAGCCCGCCGCGGGTAATGATAACCATGGCATTAAATTCCCGGTTGAACTGCGGCACTAATTTGTCGATCAGGCGGTCAACATCTTCCCAGGTCAGGAAGACACGGCGAGAGGCGCTGGGCTTTGGCTGCATATCATCGTCCCAAAACAGCAGCGAGTGGAGCAGGAATGGAAGCCGGCAGGCCCTGTTGGGCGTGTTCAACATTGCGCGCCCAAAGGTAAAGGCAGGTATGGTAGGCAGTGGATGTATATGACCCGACCACGTTCGATATCATGAAGAAGACCGACGCCACCAATACACCCAGAATGATTGCAATAATAATCAAGGGGGTTGAACTGCCTGCAATCGAAATCAATGGGAAGGCAATGCCAAAACCGAGCACAAGCCCAATTACACCAAAAACAAACCCGATCAAACCGGTCACCCAGCGCACACCCACTGTGCTGATACCGACCAGAAGCAGGTTATTTTTGACGATATAAGTGGCGCGCTTGAGGCCATCCTTAAGATTTTCATCTTCTATCACCATGATCGGTAAAACCAGGAAGGTGGCTTCGGTCCACACGGTGTCAATCAGACTGGCAATGCCCTGGCGGATGAAATTACTATTCTTACCGCCTCTGACTGCATTCTTTATCATATTGACCAGGGTGGAAGCCGCCGCCAGCGATAAAATATCGAGCCAATCACGCTGAACAATCTGCCAGGCCTGGTCCATGCGTCCATCACCATTCGTCAGGTAATCATAGATCAACTTGACGGTCATGGCAGAAAAAACGTAAGTAACCGCATACTGAGAAAAGACCAGCAGCGCGCCCAGCACTGCCAGGATCACGCGACCAATCAGGCCATCGGTACCAAAAATGAGGGTCGCCAGGACGATCGGAATGATGCCGATGATCGAAACGACGAAACCAACGATCATGGTATAGATCGATGGCTTGAGCAAATCCTTATCTGCCATAGCCATTTTCCAGGCCTGTGTAAGAAAATTCCAACCACGTGAAAACGATTCCATTAATTATCTCCAATAGTACATGCCAGACACTTGCTCTTGCTCTAATCTGCGTAGGATCTTTGGAATTTTCCGTGAAATTCGAAGTTAGCACTGGCGTAATCGATATAAAACGCAGAAATGACCTAAAAAATACGGTTTTATCCGCGTTTTCCGCGCTCGTCCGCGTCCAATGTTTTTTTTACCACGCCAATTCCCAGAGAGCCACACTTATTCCTTTATTATAACAAATTAACTGGTTCCACTTCAACACGCCAACCACTCGGAATACGCGCGCGCAGGAAAGAGGCCGGATCCGGACCGCGCAGGATGATTTGCCAGCGATAAACTCCATTTATCTTGGCAAAGAAACATGGCACCGGCCCGATCAGTTCGGTCTCGATGCGCTGTTCTTCAACGATCCACTGCTTAATACGCACAGCCAGGGCTGACGTTGCTTTTTCCGCTTCGGCATTGTCACGATGGCGATACTCAAGCCGCACGAGACGCCCAAAGGGTGGATAGCCGAGGGCCCGCCGGTTTTCGATTTCAAATGCATAAAAGTGGACGTAATCGTGCTGCGCCGCCATCTGGATGACCGGGTTTTCAGGCATAAAGGTCTGTAAAATGACACGCCCGCCGCGCTCCGAACGCCCGGCCCGGCCTGCAACCTGTGTCAACAATTGGAAGACCCGCTCGGCAGCGAAGGGATCGGGCAGGGATAGGCCCACATCCGCCAGCACGATGCCTACCAGCGTCACCAGTGGCAAATCCAACCCCTTGGCGAGCATCTGTGTGCCCACCAGGACATCCGACAGGTGATTGGCGAAATGGGTCAAGATCAACTCATGGGCATCCTTTTCACGGGTCGTCTCCCAATCCCAACGCAGAGGACGCGCCTTTGGCAGCAGCGCAAGCACTTCGGCTTCCACCTTTTCGCTGCCCAAACCATATGCGCGGATCTGGGTACTTCTGCACTTGGGACAGGTGGAGGGGATGTGACGGCTGTAATTACAGCGATGACAGCGCAGCTCCATATCCCCGTCCGTAGCCCGGTGATCTATCTCCGCGATATGGTACGTCAGAGGCGTCTCGCAATTCGGGCATTTAACTGTGTACCCGCAATCACGACAAAACACATAGGTGGCAGTGCCGCGGCGGTTAAGAAACAGGATGGCCTGCTGCTTTCGTTCCAGGGTTTCTGCCAGCGCTTCAGCCAGAGCGCGCGAAAAAATGCCGCGATTGCCAGCCTTCAGTTCCTCGCGCATATCGACAATACTGACCGGGGGCAGATCGCCCAGGTAGCCACCCGCTGTAGTGGTTTGAATACGCTGGCGCAGTTCCAGCAAACGCAGGGCATGTTTCCCTGTCATGCTGCTTCTATAACGCAGCTCCACCGGCGGTGTGGCGCTGCCCAGGATGCAGGTGGCGCCAAGTATCTTTGCATACATCTCAGCCGCCCGCGCAGCATGATAAAACGGCGGATCGGATTGATAGTACGAATTGTCATGGCATTCATCCACCACGATCAAGCCAACATCCTGCAGCGGCGCAAACAAGGCCGAACGCGCGCCGATGATGACCTTTAATTTTCCGGCCCGAGCCCGACGCCAGGTATCATAGCGTTCACCTTCCGATAATTTGCTGTGCACCAGCCCAACCTGCCCAGGGAAACGCGCCAGGAAACGGCGCACCAATTGAGGTGTCAGTGCAATCTCAGGGACCAGCACCAGCGCGCTTTTCCCCATCCGGATGATTTGCGCGGCGGCGCGCAGGTAGATTTCAGTTTTCCCGGAGCCGGTGACTCCATGCAGCAGGAAGGGCAGGCCTGCTTCCCCAGCGTCAGCCAGATTCGTTAAACTACCCAGGATTCCTGCCAGGGCCGCATCCTGATCCGCTGTCAGGCGCAATTCTTTCTTGCCATCAACTTGTTCACCCAGCTTCATCAATGGATCACGAAAAATCTCGCTCTCCAACACAGTGATCAGTTCGCGTTCAGCCAGTTCCTGCAAGTCGGCCAGGCTGCAGCCCGATTCTGCGTATACCCACGAAACCGCCACAGCATCCGGTTCGTGAATCAAAAAGCGCAGCGCTCTTTGGCGGCGTTCCAGTGTGGCAGCGGTTTTACCCAGGGTGGCCATGGCCGCTTCGGCCTGCTCCGGAGTGACTGCCAGTTGGGCGGTACGGATGAACTTGGGACGTACTGCCGGTGGTGGCAGGATCGACTGACCCACAAAAACATTCTGCCGCAGCAGAACCTGGACGGATTTGCGCCAATCAACACGCTCAAAATGACGGTCAATTTGCCGCCCACGCAAAGGGCCGCGAGTTTGAATCAAGGCGACCAGCCGCTTTTGAATATCGGTGCTGGGATGAACTGGATTGGGTAAATTGGAAAGACTGTAAAGTACATCGGCCTGCTGGGAGATGCCCGGAGGAAGCATCAAATCGATCATGGCAGCCAGCGGATTCAGAGTGGCAGCAGCAAGCTGGCGCGCCAGCTCTACCTGGTAAGGGGTCAATACGGGAAGCGGATCCAACAAATCCAGGACGCTTTTGGTCTGAGCGACGGAGGCATGCGTAAGGATTTCCAACACCACACCCTGAACAGTTTGCGCCCCAAATGGCACCCGCAAAAAATGCCCCACCTGCGCCAGACCCTCCAAATGGGGCGGCAGATGATAATCAAATTCCCCACTGACGGCTGGCACATTCACGGCGACACGGACATAAGTCATGCAGCCATTATAACGGCAAGCAGGGCATCGTCACTGCATTGGATCATCTTCAATCCGCGGTCGCACCTGACCTTGCTCTAATCATGCTCATCCTGCAATCCTGATAATCATCTTCAATCCGCGGTCGCACCTGACCTTGCTCTAATCATGCTCATCCTGCAATCCTGATAATCATGGTCAAATCTGTGGTTAAGACGCCACCGCAGCCTGTTTTCGTGGGGTGTATAATCACAGCATGCTGCGCAACCTGCTCAAGCTGGCCCGCTCTGATCGCCACCTGCACCCAAGTGTGGCGATCTATTATGTTACCGGGCAGTGCAACTTGAACTGCTCTTACTGCGAGGATTTCGGCTTTCGCCGCAACGCAGAAAATCAACGTCCCCTGCCGTTGGAACAGGTGATGAAAATCCTGCGGGTGGTCCGCAGCGGAGTGGATGCGCTCATGCTGACCGGTGGCGAACCTTTCACACACCCGGATATCGATCAGATCATTCTTCGCGCCCGGCATGAGTTAAATTTCAGTGAGTTGACCCTGATCTCAAACGGCACTCTGCTGCCACAACACCAGGCCGCCCTGCCCGCGCTTGACCGCCTGATCATCAGCCTGGATTCAACCGACCCATTGCAATGGTCGCAGACCATTGGCGTTCCTTCACTCACTGCTCAGACAATCCTTGCAAATATCCGCGAATATGCCGGGCTGCAGGCCAGGTTTGGCTACCGCATGATCGTTAACGCCGTACTGACACCCGAAACCTTACCCGGCGCGGAAGCCTTGCTCAAATTTTGTATTGAAAACAAGCTGCTGGTTTCATTTTCTCCGCAGGCAGTCAATAATTGGCCGCGCTACGAACTGACCGTTTCCACCACCTACCGCGACTTCATCAAAGAACTGATCCGGCTTAAACAAGAGGGCGCTCCGATTCTCGGAAGTGAAGCTTACCTTCAAACGCTATCCGCCTTTCAGCCTTATGACTGCTACCCTGCCCTGGCCCCGCGCATCCATCCCAATGGCGATCTTTCTTACCCCTGCCGCCCACTTGAAAAAGCCGGCAACGGCCAGGGGGGACGACCTGTCAATTTACTGAACACGCTCACCTGGGCCGAAGCCTGGCAGACTGCCTACCAGGCCTACGGCCAGCCACCCCGCAGCTGCCACAGCTGTTTTCAACAATGCTATGCCGAGGCTTCATTGATGCAGGCCCAGCCATTTGCGCTCCTTTATGAATGGATGCGCTATCCCGCCAGCCGCGCT
Source organism: uncultured Anaerolineae bacterium (assembly GCA_903846015.1). Taxonomy (GTDB): domain Bacteria; phylum Chloroflexota; class Anaerolineae; order Anaerolineales; family Villigracilaceae; genus UBA5195. The sequence goes on from CAIMZS010000292.1 coordinate 5,421, forward strand.
GCCAACCTGACAACCTATACCCCAGGATAACTTTTCCTGTGCATTGGAGCCGAACTTGCAATTAACTATTCGGACCTATGCCACACAAACACACAAGCTTTTGTTACCCGGAGGGGCACGATGAAACGAAAATTTGCGCTCATTGCTGTTGGCCTGATCTCAGCCGCTTCACTCGGTTGGCTGTACTTTTACGGTCCCCATGCTGGCATTCCGCATGGCGCAGCGCCCACAACACAAGCAGCTTTAACTTCAATACCGACACTTGCGGTTTTGACCACCGAGATGCCCGCCCAGATGGGCAGGGTGGTGATCCCCAATACGCCAATAATCGATCGCCAACGCGATGGAATAAGCGATGATATCAAAAAAATCATGACTGAGCGGGGAGTGCAATTTGGCCCTGGATTCCCAGACTCAGACAAGACATTGCAGGCCGTGACCAATGCGTATGGGGCAGTGACCAATACGCGCTTCCCTGATGCGGACGGAAATGCGATTGATATTGCCGCAGTTGACC
>CAIMZS010000293.1 GCA_903846015.1 uncultured Anaerolineae bacterium
GGCCGTAACCGTTTTTGAGCATCCACTGGATGTAACCAATCCAGATGGTCACCTGGGCCAGCTCGTGAGCATATTCGTTTTTCTCAATGCCAACCACCTGGGCCGGCGAGACACTGATAAAAAAGCGGCCCGCGCCGAGCGCATCGGAGAAGTTGATGACTTCGTGCTGCAAATCCAGCAGCAATTGCAGGGCCACGTATAGAAAATTGCCGCTGCGTAGAGTAGGGGCAGAGCGCACCTTCTGACCTTGCGGCCAGCGTGTTTCTCCACCCCTCTCACCGAACCGGACATGAAAGTTTCCCTTCATCCGGCTCTCCGAGATTGGGTGCTACCCGATGTCCCTTTAGGTCTGCCCCAAGATGGGGTTTTCGCATGACAACTTTTACACAAAGTTTGTAGGTTATCCATTTGAATTGTTCCGCCTTTCTTGCGTGAGCGGATGTGGTGTATTTGAAGTTGGCTGGAACTGCCGCATTCAACACATTTGTAGCCATCCCGTTGCATAACGGCCAGCCTAATTTCAGCCCAAGCGGCCTTTTCAAGGGTGGTTTTACCTTCCCAGTATAGCGGAAAAGCATCATCTGGGGTGGCATTTGTGTCTATTTCGGCTAGATATGGGTTTGGGTGAATCCGGGCATAGTAAATTCTCCGATGCAGGTCAGTCATATGGTACATAAAGACCAACTGTCCTTTTTCATCCTTTATGCCCAGGCTCCATCGGTTGTATGAGCCTTTCTTTTCTCTCTGGCGGTAATGCTGGATGACCCATCGTGCGCCTTTCTTGTGTCGCTTTCTAAGCCAAAGGAAAAGACGGTCATTCGCCCAATAGGTGAGTTTGCTTGCATCCTTTGTTGCATTGGCGTATTCGTAGTATTGGTTCCAACCCCGCATAACACGGTTGAGACCGTTCACCTTCTCCAGTGGGGACTGGTATAGGGTGTTTCTGCGAGTTTGTTCTTTAATTGTGCGTTTAAATCGCTCAATGCTCTTTTGACTGGGCGTAACTCTTAGCCAGGGTTTCCGGTTTTGTGGCAGTTTCCATTCAAGGTGATAACCGAGAAAGTCAAAACCATCGGTGGCATGGGTGATGTGGGTTTTCTCCAACGATAGTTCCAGCCGGAGTTTATCCCATAGCATCTGCCGCGCTTCTTCCCTTATTTTCTCTGCTTCGGCTTTTGGTCCATTGCAGAGTAAGATAAAGTCATCGGCGTAGCGGGTCAGAATGCAGTTTCCTATTCCAGCCTTACGCCTTTTGGCTTTCTCATACAAAGAGAGCTTGCCATACTTTTCCCACCACCACAAATCAAACTGGTGCAGGTAAATATTGGCAAGTAAAGGCGACAGAATGCCTCCTTGCGGTGTACCTTCCTCAGTGTGTTGAAACAGCCCATTTTCCATCATCCCAGCTTTGAGCATTGCTTCTATCAGTGTTAGGATGCGTTTATCTTGCACTCGTTGCCCAACCAGTCTCAACAATATTTCGTGTTGGACGTGGTCAAAGCACCCTTTGATATCCCCTTCTACAACCCACAAAAACTTATTCTGTGTGGTAATCCGGCTGCGACAGACCCGAATATTGTCCATCGTGCGCCGCCCAGGGCGGAAGCCGTTTGAACAGTCCAGAAAATCACTCTCCCAGATGGGCTCCATCAGCATTTTGAGCGCTTGTTGCACCACCCTGTCTTTAATGGTTGGGATGCCTAACGGACGTTGTTTCCCGTTCGCTTTTGGTATCCAGCGTCGCCTTACAGGTTGCGGGCGATACGCCCCGCCTTTTAGTTCGGCTCGCAGTGTTTGAACAAACGCTATTTTCTGCTCATCTTCTTTGAGGTCTTTTCGGCTGATTTTATCTACCCCCGATGTACGGCTGCCAGAATTACTCAGCACCTTTTCAAGAGCACTTCTTAGCCAATCTTCACGACATATCAAATGGTACAGATCCCCAAACCTGTGTTCTGGTTGCGTTTGGGCTTTTCGGGCGAAACTCTCTTGTGTCTTGCGAATATCATCCATACGTCTACAGAATGTTCCTTTGGATTATTCCATCGGCTTCGCACACTCAAGCTTCTCTCCAATCCTTGCGGCCCTTCGCCCTGTGATGGCCTTTCTCCATCTCCGACTACTATGGCCGCTCCGACACCCTTCCACCACTTCAACTACAGCCTGTCCATCCCCTTGCGGGGCGGGTGGTTGGGCCTCCCACGTTCACTATCAAACCCTTTGCGCCGGAGTTTAGGTTTCTCCTGTACGCCCGTCCGATGTCGCCTGACATCGTCGTCATCGTCCGCTGGCTTACTCCTCGTTAGCCATTGTCGGTTTGCCTGCTGCGTCTGGCTTTTCACTGTATTCCATGCGACGATACAGTTACCCGATGACTTCCATCCCATCTCCATTGTTTCCAGGATGTTGACCCTCTGGGCGCTTCTGACAGAGATTTCTTGCGTAACCTTGCTCAGGCTCAGGCTTGCGGTCTGGGGGTCGTAATGGAGTGCCGCCCCTTCCCGCGTGTTCTCCGGGCTTCAGACAGGTTCTGGCTTATTTGTCCCCTGCCTGCCGGATAAGCCTCAGCAGTATTGAGGCATACTGCTGACCTTACGGAATACTTCTCCTTTCAGGTATTGTTTGATAGCGCCTCGTGGCGCACCGTAGGCAGGATCCAGTGCATGATTTTACGGGTCGGAAGGGCTTGGATTTTGGAAATGGGTGGGAACCGTTTCAATTCAAGGAGGCGTTTTTTTCAGCGAGGGGCTGCTGCCAGGCGCCGTCAAAGACAAATTCGGAGAGCGGGTTGCGGGTGCGGGTTTCCAGTTCGCGTTCGCGCAGACCTTCCGGTAGCGAGGCGGGGTCGCCGGGGTAGCCAATGCTAAAGACGGTCATGGCTTCGTGACCGGCTGGCAGTTCAAAAACCTGGGCAGCCTTCTGGCGGTCAAAGCCCCCCATTTGATGGACGTACAACCCGAGGGCGCTGGCCTGAACTGAGAGGTGCGCGACCGATTGGCCCAGGTCGTAGCCGGCCCAGGCGTTCGGTTTACCGGGTTCGCGCTCACTTTTTGTGATAGACAGCACCAGGACAGGCGCATTTTTGGCCCAGAGCTGATTTCTTTCACCCAGGGTGCCCAGTAATTTTTCAAAGGCTGCGGGGTTTTCACGGCTGGTGACGATGAAGGACCAGGGCTGTGTGTTTCCGCCTGAAGCGGACCAGCGCGCGGCTTCGAACAGGCTGAATAGTTTTTCGGATTCCACGGGCTGCGCGGAAAATGTGCGCGGGCTCCAGCGGGTTTTGAGTAAGTCGTGGATCGGATGATCGGTTTGTGCGTATTTATCCATGGTGTTAGCCTTATTGGTTTGAATTTGAAAGTGTTTAGAGTCTAAAAAGTTTACCTCACTGTGCGTATGATTTCCGCAAGAATTATGGTAAGCTTTTCTTTGCATTATCAATCCGGAAGAATTCCCCAAAGCCAGAATGTCAGTTAAATTTTTTTACTCGGTTAATTTGACC
>CAIMZS010000294.1 GCA_903846015.1 uncultured Anaerolineae bacterium
AGTCCCGGTTCTAGCATGAGGCGGACGAGTCGATCATGGTACCCGGTTCTGCACGGGCATGGGAATGCTAAAGAATATCTCCACCGCCCGCGGGTCAAAATGATGACCCGATCCGTTCAGGATATGCTCTCTCACATCTTCCGAGTCCATCGCCTGGCGGTAAGGACGGTCAGAAGTGAGCGCATCCCATACATCCGCCAATGCAAATAACCGGGCTGCCAGTGGAATTTCATCGCCCTTCAAACCACGGGGGTAACCGGTGCCATCCCACCTTTCATGATGGCAATATGGGATATCCAATGCTGGCCGCAAATACTCAATTGCAACCAACCACTCGTAAGCATACACCGGATGCTGCATCATTATCTTCCACTCCGCCTCTGTGAGTGGTTCGGGTTTTAACAGGATCGAATCTGGAATGCCCAGCTTCCCAACATCGTGGAGCAAGCTTCCGCGCCGGATCTGCAAAAGCGTCTCGCCATCCAACCCGGCAGCCTGGGCCAGCCGAATTGTCATTTCAGTCACACGCAAGGTATGACCCTCAGTCTCTTTATCGCGCAGATCCAGCGCCCGCGACCAGCCTTCGATGGTTTTATCGTAGGCTGTCACCAATTCAAGATGCAAGATTTGCATTTCCTCGCGTTGTTCCGTCAACATACGGTAACGATTCAACCGGGTCATATTCTTGATCCGCACCTGCAGCTCAAAAATATCGTACGGTTTGGTGATGAAATCGTCTGCACCGGCCTTCAAACCGGTCATGCGTGACTCACGATCATCCAGCGCCGTCACCAACAGGATGGGCACTTCGGCCAGTACTGACATCGAACGGATTTTTCTGCAAGTTTCAAACCCATTCAACCCGGGCATCATCACATCCAGAAGGATGATATCTGGTTGGACTTCAACCGCTTTCGCGATGCCATCTTCCCCGTTTTCTGCAAAATGCATCTCATAGTTTTCGGCTGAAAGCAGCGCTTCGATCGTAATCCTTGCGATCGCCTCGTCATCTACCACCAGTATTCGGGGCGGCTTTATCAAAATAACACCTCCATCTCGTGCTGGAATGGTACCCGGTTCTAGCAGAGCCGGTTCAAACACGATGCGCGGCCACGGCTAAATTTTCAAAGCACCGATATACATATTATACGTCCTTCCTTCCATATATTGCCTTCTTTGCATTCCTGTAGAGAGCCATAGCACGGCAATTTATCGCCGTGTATAATAGAAGTGTTCTTCCATCCTCATTCACAACAAGCGTGTATAACCATGACATCCTACAGCGATCCCCCGGGCAACTTCAACGACCCCAGCCTTTACATCAACCGCGAATTAAGCTTGCTCGAATTTCAACGGCGCGTGCTAGAAGAAGCCCTCGATGAGAAAAACCCCCTGCTTGAACGCCTTAAATTCCTGGCTATTTTCGGTTCCAACCTGGACGAATTCTTCATGGTGCGCGTTTCAGGTATCCGCCGCCAGGTCGAAGCTCATATCATCGATACGACTGCGGATGGGTTGACCCCTCCAGAAATTTTGGCCGCCATTCGGAAACTGGCGCTGGAGCTGTATGGCAGCGCCCTGCAATGCCTGCACCGCAAGATTCTGCCAAAACTGGATAAAGTCGGCATTCACATCATCGATTACGCCAGGCTCACCAAATCTCAGCAGCAGCGTATCGATATCTCCTTCCGAGAAGTCATTTATCCGGTCCTCACCCCGCTTGCGTTTGATCCAGGGCACCCTTTCCCACATATTTCCAACCTCAGCCTGAATTATGCCATCGTAATCCGTGACCCAAAAGGCCGGGAAAAATTTGCGCGTTTAAAAGTCCCCGACACTCTCCCGCGCTTGCTCCCGGTCAAACGTTCATCCGGCAGCGTCCGCAAGGATGGCACCTACCCAAACCATCACTACTTCGTCTGGCTGGAGCAGGTTATCGAGAAAAATCTGCCATCGCTCTTCCCAGGCATGGATATCATAGCCGCGTATCCCTTTCGCATTATCCGAGATGCCGATATCGAAATCCAGGAACTGGAAGCCGATGATCTGCTTGAAAGCATGCAGCTCAGCATCCGCCGCCGCAAATTTGGTTCGGTTGTCCACGTCGCCATTTATGAGAATATGCCCCAGGATATCCGCGATTTACTGGTCGACAACCTGGAAGTGCGCCACTCCGAGCTGTATACCCTCAGCAGTCCGTTGGGCCTGAGCAGTTTGTGGCAGGTCTACAACCAGGTCGAACGCCCGGATCTCAAGTTTTTGCCCCACAAGCCACACACCCCACCAGCTTTTAAGAATGGCGCAGCCAGTCTAAACATCTTCGATATCATCCGCCAGGGCAACATCCTTATCCACCACCCTTACGATTCCTTTACCCCCGTTGTTGATTTTCTGACCGCTGCCGCCCGCGATCCGCAAGTTCTCGCCATCAAGCAAACCCTCTACCGCGTAGGGCAAAATTCACCTGTGGTCGATGCCCTGCTGGAAGCCGTTGAACGCGGCAAACAAGTTGCCGTGTTAGTGGAGCTGAAAGCTCGCTTTGATGAAGAGAGCAATATCGGCTGGGCCCGCATGCTGGAGCAGTCTGGCGTACATGTCGTTTATGGTCTGGTCGGCCTCAAGACCCACAGCAAGATTGCCATGGTGGTACGCCAGGAAGGCGAAGGCATCCGCCGATACATTCACCTCGCCACCGGAAATTACAACGTCAACACCGCCCGGATGTATGAAGATATGGGAGTTTTTACCTGCGATGACGCCATCGGCGCAGACACATCCGATCTTTTCAATTATCTGACCGGCTACTCCAACAAGCAGGATTATCGTAAACTGCTGGTCGCCCCCGTCAATTTGCGGCAGCGCCTGGAAATACTCATCCGTCGAGAAATGGAGCACGCCGCAGCCTCCAGAAAGGCCCGCCTGATTTTCAAATGTAATTCCATCGTTGACCCCGGCATCATCAGCCTGCTCTATGAGGCCTCCCAGGCCGGTGTGCGTATCGATCTACTGGTGCGAGGCATGGCTTGTATCAAGGTCGGCATCAAGGGTGTCAGCGAAAACATCAACGTCATCAGCATTGTCGGCCGTTATCTGGAACACAGCCGCCTGTTTTATTTTCAAAACAATGGCAATGATGAAATTTATCTCGGATCCGCCGACCTTATGCAGCGCAACCTGGATCACCGCGTTGAAGTGGTGTTTCCACTTGAAAACCCTCAACAGGTGCGCTATTTACGCGATCAGGTTTTGGAGAAATACCTGAATGACAACTTGCGCGCGCGCATCATGCTCCCGGATGGTAAATATAAACGTCTGCACTCAAGCGCAGATCAAGAACAGGTCGATATACAGGCCTGGTTGATGGCGCGGGGCGGTAAATAATCCATGCCAATCAAACGAATCCTGATTGATACAGATCCCGGCATCGATGATGCCCTCGCCATCCTGCTGGCGCTGGCCTCTCCGGAAATCTCAGTGGAAGGCCTGAGTGTGATTCACGGCAATTGCTCGACGGAGCAGGCCTACATCAATGCGCTTTCCGTCCTGCACCTTGCGCATGCCGACAATATCCCGGTCGCGCGAGGTTTTGAGCTTCCAATCGCCCAGGCTTCTCTTCTGGCACCCGAAACACATGGCAACTCCGGTCTCGGCTATGCCGTCCTGCCTCAGCCACCCACCCGCACACAGGCCCGCCATGCCCAGGATTTTTTGATCGAGCAGATCCTTTCGGCCCCGGGAGAATTCACTATTGTCGCCATCGGGCCACTCACCAACCTGGCGCTTGCGATGCGCAGAGAACCGCGCATCATCCCGGCCATCGCAGAAATTGTTTGCATGGGCGCTGCCATTCGCCACCACGGCAACACCACTCCACTGGCCGAATTCAACGTTTATGTGGATCCGCATGCCGCCCATATTGTCTATCACTCCGGCGCCCGGATTACACTGGTGCCGCTGGATGTGACTTACCAGTGTATCCTGACCCCAGCCGATGTGAAACGCTTGCAGAAAATCGATTCGCCCATTCCACGCTTCATCGCGGATGCCACCCGTTTTTACATGGAATTTCACGACGAGTATCAGCATATTGATGGCTGTGTCATTAACGATCCACTGGCCCTGGCGCTGACCTTTGCCCCCGGGCTGTGTGATTACGAAGAGCACTATGTGGATGTTGATATCCAGGGCGGTGTATCGATGGGAAAGACCTTTGCTGATTTTTACAAGATGAGTAAAAAACCCGCCAACATGCGCGTGGCTCTGGGTGTGCGCGCACGCGACTTTATTGAGCTTTTTTTGGAGCGCATGGAAAAATTGAGCACCTCCATTTTGGCCTGAAGTGTGTCCAATTGGCTAAAACGGTGTTTCAATCATTATGATCCCGATTTGTGCGTTAGTGCCGGTTCCAGTACGGCCACGAGGCGAAAATCTCGGTTCGGACACAGGCCCACAGGATGGATGATTCTGGGTTTGTTATAAATTGATTGATGCCCCAAGGATAATGCGATGAAATTGATTAATTCGATCAAAAAAGATTTTAATACGCTGACCTGGGTGCTTATCCCAGTTGCCATTATGCTTAATATCGCCATGAGCGCATTGGGAACGTGGTCAAATAAGTCGGTTTTCCTGTACTCGCTCGGCACAATTCTGGTCAGTGTAATCTGCGGACCGTGGGCCGGTTTATTAACCGGTGCGCTGCACGTCATCGTTTGGAGCCTGTTATTAGTTCCAACAGTGCTGCCCTGGTTCCTGACAGCAGGCGTAATTGGATTGGTGGCAGGTCTGTGCGCCAACGCCGGACTATTCAAATCCTGGTGGAAGGCGCTGATCAGCGCTGGGCCGATCGCACTTGTCACCGTTATTTTTAGTGCATTTGTTGGGGCCTACCTGGCGAAAACCACCCAGGGAATGTTTAAAATGGACACCATTTTCGCCTTCGTATTCGATTTACTGGACAAAAGTTGCACTACGCTGTTGGCTTTTGCCCTTTTACAGGCGGTCTCGCCGCGGTTTTTGGCACGCTTTCCGCGTCCCGAAAATGCAAAAGTGGAAAATGGCCGGAGCCGCACCCAACAGATGCTCATTGCGCTTGGGGCAGCGATCCTGCTTTACGTGCTCTCATAAAATATCCACGGAGGTCCCAGTTCCAGCGACACTCGCACTTGCTCTAATCTGCGTAATCGTCGAAATCTGCGTAAATCTGCGGTTCAGACACATGCCGGTTCTAGCACCGCCACCAAATTGGTTTATACCAAAAATCTGATTAAGGAGAATGCCATGAAATTTGTTAATTCTATCAAGAAGGACTTCAATACCATGACCTGGGTGCTTATCCCGGTCGCTATCGCCATTAATGTGGCGATCGGACAGATTGTCGTGCTGCTCAAGCTGCCGGTTTATCTGGACTCGATCGGCACGGTTCTGGTAGGTGTGATCTGCGGACCCTGGGCCGGTTTGTTGACCGGTATGCTCTCAAATATCATTTGGGGGCTGGCAGTTGATCCGAATGCGCTGCCCTGGTTCCCGGTGGCGGGGGTTATCGGCCTGGTAGCGGGCATTTGCGCCAACCTTGGCTTGTTCAAAGCATGGTGGAAGGTGCTTATCAGCGGGTTCTTTATAGCGCTTGGTGCTGTCATCGCCGGTACACCCATCTCAGTCTATCTTTATGGCGGCATCACGGCCAGCGGCTCATCCTTTATCACCGCCTATTTAATGCAGACGGGCAAGGGTGTTTTTGAGGCCGTAATTAGCACCAATTTTCTGGTGGAACCAGTTGATAAAATTTCGACCGCTTTACTTGCCTTCGCGATCATACAGGGTCTCTCCCAGCGCTTTGTGGCACGCTTCCCACGCCCAGAAAACGCCCAGGTAGAAGCAGGCCAGGGTCGCACACAGTTGTTCATCGCCATCGGTGTAGTGGTGCTGCTGGTGCTGATAGCTGTCTTTGTCCTGGTTCCGTTCCTGAATAAATAAACAACCTTTGATGCTCTACCAACACCGGATTTCATAACCGAAATCCGGTGTTTTGTTGAACCCTTTCCAGCAGAAATCGGCTAAAATCACATCATGCCCGAACGACTTTCACAATACGTACAGCGAGACAGTCCGCTGCATTCGCTTAACCCACTGACGAAGCTCTTAATCACCTTCGGCTTTATCCTGATAAGCTTTCTGAGCCCCTGGTATTGGACTGCAGTGGTGCTTATCTTTGCCGGGATCATTCCATACAGCTTTATAGCGAAAGTACAGCGTGAATATTTTTGGACAGCGCTGCGGCTGCTTGCTCCGGCGGTTGGATTCATCTTTATTATGCAATCGCTCTTTCTACCGATCGGGACGGTTGAACTGTTCCGCTGGTGGATCTTCCACCCCAGCCCGGAAAGCCTGGCGCAGGGCTTCCTTACCGCTGCACGCATCTATGTGATGATTTCTGCCTTTATGCTTTTTTTGCTTACCACCCATCCTAATGAATTGATGAGCGATCTCACCCGCCGCGGTCTGCCTGGACAGTTTGCTTACGTAATCGTTTCCACACTGCAGATCATCCCGCAGATGCAAGCCAAGGCCCAAACCATTATCGCCGCCCAGCGTTCGCGAGGGTTGGATACCGAGGGGTCATATCTCAAACGCATCGGGGCATTGCTGCCATTGGCGGGACCATTGGTGTTTGGTTCGCTGGTGGAGGTGGAAGAACGGGCCATCGCAATCGAAGCGCGCGGTTTTACCTCCACCCGCCAGAAAACCTTCCTGTACGAAATCAAGGATACCCAAACCGATAAAATCATCCGGGCCATCCTGATAATACTTGTTGTACTTACCCTGCTGGTAAAAATATGGCTTTAGTCAATCTTCAGAATGTCAGCTACACATACCCGCTCACTGAGAAGCCTGTGCTCAAAGATATCAGCCTGCAGGTGCAGCCAGGCGAATTTGTAGCCATCATCGGACCCAACGGTGCCGGTAAATCCACACTGTGTTACGCCATCTCAGGTTTTATCCCACACTTTTTCAAGGGCGAACTGACCGGCAGAGTAGAAGTGGCGGGCATCGAATCACGCCAATCTACATTAAGCGAATGGGTTCTCAGCGTTGGCCTGGCCTTTCAGAACCCTTTCAACCAGATCTCAGGGGCAAAATACACAGTTTTTGAGGAGATTGCCTTCGGGCTGGAGAACATCGGCGTGCCGCGTGATGAGATGAAAGCGCGCATCGATGCGGCCATGGCGCTGACCGGAATCTCAGCCCTGGCCCAGCGCTCGCCCTTTTCGCTTTCCGGTGGGCAGCAGCAGCGTGTTGCGCTGGCCTCCATCCTGGTAATGCAGCCCCAGGTGCTTGTGCTGGATGAACCAACCAGTCAACTCGACCCTATTGGCACGCGTGAAGTCTTCGGCGTGATCCGAGAGATGAGTAAAAAAGGCATGACTGTCATCCTGGTTGAGCACAAGGTGGAGTGGATCGCATCCTTCGCCGACCGTGTAGTGGCGCTGCATGAAGGCAGCATCCTGCTGGAAGGTTCCCCCAGCGAGGTGCTGACCTCACCAACCCTGGAAGGCAAGGGCTTTGGGGTATCCCGTTACACCCAGGCTGCCCGTGATGCCGCCCGCGAAGGGTTGTGGCCCGCGCAGCGCCGTCTGCCGGTCACGTTGGATGAAGCCGTGGAAGGTTTTGAGGGACAGCATGCAAGTTCAAATTAATAATCTGTTTTACGCCTATCCAGGCGGGATCAATGCCCTGAACGGTATTTCCTTTAGCATTGAACCGGGGGAACAAGTGGCGATTGTCGGGCAGAACGGGGCCGGCAAAACCACCCTGGCCAGGCATCTAAACGGCTTGCTCCAACCCACTTCGGGACAACTGACCATCGGAGGATGGGATACGCGCTCCGTCAGCGTGGCAAAGCTGGCCTCCCGGGTGGGATACGTCTTTCAAAACCCGGATGAACAACTTTTTTGTAAAACAGTCGGCGTGGAAGTGGCTTTTGGACCCAAAAATTTGCATTACTCCCCACAAAGAATCGATGAACTGGTCAGTGAAGCGCTGGCTTTGACTGAATTAACCGAAAAACGCGATATCAACCCATACGATCTTTCCCCGACCGGGCGTAAGATGGTAGCCTTGGCCTCAATCATCTCGATGGATACCCCCATTGTCATTTTTGATGAGCCTACCACCGGGCAGGATGCTGCCAGTGTTGCCCGTATCGCCAGTGTGATTGCGCATTTACGCAAACACGGGAAAACCGTCATCACCATCACACATGACATTGATTTTTGCGCTGAGAATTTTGAGCGCGTGATCGCGCTTTCGCAGGGACAGGTGTTGTTGGATGGATCCGCTAATGAGGTGCTCGGACAACAGGAAATCCTGGCGCGCACTTATGTCGACCCACCCCAACTCACCCGCCTGGGCATACGGCTTGGAATACCGGGCACGATACGCAGCCAGGTTGAATTCCTGGCCGCGTATCGCACTCTAACAAGTAAAGATTGAGAAGCGCAGCTTATCTTAATAATTTTGAGGCAATGCGGTCTACCGAACTCGGGACAGAGGCGGCAACATCACCCGGCAGCCCAAAACTAACTGCTTGATTTGCCCCTTCGCGTTGAATAAAAAATTGTTTCAACGCCTGCCGGCCTGCCGCCACTAACGCATTACGGCGGGCATCGCTCATGTCAAATTCGGTTGTGCCAACACCTTTGGCCGGCATGTGCACCACCAGATTAGAATAACTATCAATCACCATCTTATCGCGTGCCGAAAGGGTGGTATCCACCAAGCGCGAGATGCGCTGCACAGTGGTCAAATCCGCGATATTAATTCCGGGCGCTGACACCGCTGCTTGGGGCATGTTGGGCACATCCAACTCTTCATCGATCAAGAATCCGATCGTTTCTTGACTGACCTTATTGCCCATTACACTGGTAACATCCTGCAAATCTGAGAGAAACAACTCCATCGGGAAGTTGGAAAGCAAGCCGCCATCCACAATGGCATGTTTTTGCATATCCTTCCCATTGTAGGTACCCCATTCAGCCAGCCAAACCACCTCCTGCCACAGAAGCGGGATACTCATCGACATCCGCGTTGCCCAGGCAACCGGACAATTCGGAGCCGTGACATGATTCAGTACCAGCATTTGCTTGCCGGTGGTATCGGAGGCCACCAATGAAAGATCTGCCCGGGTGGCATCATAAAACTGCTGCAGGGTCATATCGCCAAAATTGCGCGGTTTTCCCTTGAACGAACCACTGTTCAAACGCGTGTGCAGCCAGCTCAAAAAGTTATCGGCAGAAAACCAACCACCGCGTTCGACGAAGGAAAAAATATGGCGGAATTCAGTTTTTGAAGCCAATTCGCTGGCAATGGAATCATCCAGTTTTTCTTCAATAATATCGGGCAGCAGTGGAATGTTGACCGCCCGCAAAAAGGCTCGGATGGCGCTGTCACGCACGACTTGCTGGGAAAAAGGAGCCGGCATAGCCATAAAGCTTGTAAAAATCGATTTTCCATCCGGCAGCCGTTCATCCATGGCTACCATCATCTCATCAGAGCTATAACCAGCAGCTATACTGACCACGGTCACAAATTGCGGATTTAATTCACAGATTTTTGGTAATTTGATAATATTGTCAGATGACCATCCAACTCGAACTTACTCAAGAAATTCTGCAAGAAACT
>CAIMZS010000295.1 GCA_903846015.1 uncultured Anaerolineae bacterium
ACGGCATACGAGATCGAGTAATGTGACTGGAGTTCAGACGTGTGCTCTTCCGATCTTGGCGGGACCCCCCTCCGGCCTGCGGCCACCTCCCCCATTTGGAGATCACAAATGGGGGAGGAAATGCTCCTTCCCCACACACTATCCCAACCGGCTAGCGCGCGCCTTTGATATATGGCCTTCCCAACTCTGCCGGCTGACCATCGCGCCGGACGCGCACTAACAGCGCCAGAATTGTCAGGATATACGGCAGCATCAACAAAAATTCGTATGGGATCGCCCCGCCGCCACGGCTCACCTGATCCAAGGCCTGGATGCGGTACTGCAGCGAATCTGCAATGCCGAACAACAGCGCCCCCACCAGCGCCAGCCCTGGCCGCCAGCGCGCAAAGATCACCAGCGCCACCGCAATCCAACCCCGCCCAGACATGATGCCCTCACGATACAGCTTCAACTGCACCACCGTCAACACTGCCCCGCCCAAACCCACCAGCGCAGCCCCAAGCATGGTGGCAATGGTACGCGTAAATTCCACATTGACCCCCGAGGTATCCGCCGCGGCCGGGTTCTCACCCACCGAGCGAATCTTCAAACCCCAGGTGGTCTTGGATAAGAACCACCAGACCCCCACCACCAGCAGCGCGGTCATATAAACCGGCGGGGTATGCTTAAACAAAATATCGCCAACCACCGGAATGTTGCTCAACAGCGGAATTGGGTAAACCTGCATACCGGTCACACGCGCCGTCATGCTGCTCAAACCCTCCCGGTAGAGATAATCCGAAACACCCACGCCCAACAGCACCAGCGTGATGCCGCTGATCACCTGTTCGGCGCGTAAAGTGATGCTCAAGAATGCCATCAACATGCCCATCAGCGCACCAGCCAACATCCCGGCCACCAGGCCCAACCAGGCCGGCAGTTCACCACCCACCCCCACCATGACCACATTCTCCAGGTAATAGGCAGCGCCGAACCCGGCCAGGCCGCCCACTGCCATGATTCCCTCCAGGCCCAGGTTCAACACCCCGGCCCGCTCCGTAATGATCTCGCCCAGCACGGCCAGCAAGACCGGCACCGCCAACCGGATTCCAGCGGTGACCAGCGCAATCAAAAAAGTCCATTGAAAAACCGTGTTCCAATCCATCACTCGCTCCTTAAACGCGTCCAGGCATCGACTGCCAGCACCGAGAGAACGATCACCGATTGAATCGCGTCCGCCAATTCGGGAGGCAGCCCGGAGAGTACGTGCATCGTCTCGGCCCCGATGATCAGAGCGGCAAAGAAAACCGAAGCGATCGCCACGCCAAATGGATTCATCCGCCCCAACAGCGCCACCAACACCGCGCTGAACCCGTACCCGCCCGAGATGGAGCCTTTCAAGCGGGTGTGGGTCATCAAGACTTCGATGATGCCCGCCATACCGGCCATGGCCCCACTGATCAGCATGGCCGTGACGATGGTGCGGTTCACACTGATGCCGGCATACTGCGCCACCGAGGCCCTTGACCCGACTGCCCGCAGCTTGAAACCCAGGGGTGTCTTCCATAAGAGCACATATACCACCGGCACGAGCACAAAAGCCAGCAGCACACCCACATGCACCCGCGAGCCAAACATCAAGGGCAGGGCTGTCGCGATATCAAACTGTGAACTGTTCGGCAGCACCGCCCCGGGTTCTTGCAGCGGCCCGCGCGTCAGGTAAGTCATAAAAAAGATGGCAATATAATTCAACATCAAGGTCGAGATGATCTCATTCATCCCAAAACGGATCTTAAACACCGCCGGGATCAGCGCCCACAAGATGCCGCCCAGCATACCCGCCAACAGCAGGCACACCCACAAGACCGGCTGCGGCAAGTCGAATAAATACAACGCCACCAGCCCGCCCAACAGCGCACCCATGTAGTACTGCCCCTCCCCGCCAATATTCCACACCCGGGCACGGAAAGCCACCGTCATCCCCAGGCTGGTGAGCAGGATTGGACAGGTCTTGAGCAGAGTCTCCGTGATCTGGCGCTGACCGCCAAAGGCGCCCTTGAACATGATGACATACGCATCAACCGGGTTGGCACCTGTGATCCAGATCAGCACGGCCCCAATCAGCAAACCCACCACCGCGCCCAATATTGGCGCGCCAACCGAAACCCAGCCTGCCGGCAGGCCCTTTCTGGTGAAAGTGATCTCGCTCTGCTTGGTCACGTTGCGCTCCTATCGCTCTCAACAACCGGATCAGAAACCACCGAACCACCCATCATCATCCCAAGTTGGTTAATATCCACTTCCGCGGTTTTCAGCACCCCCACGATGCGGCCGCCGTACATCACCGCGATCCGGTCACTCAAGGTCATGATCTCATCCAGCTCCGTAGAAAAAAGCAGGATTGCCGTTCCGGCATCGCGCTGTTCCAGCAGGCGGGTATGCACAAATTCAATCGCACTGATATCCATCCCGCGCGTAGGCTGGGCTGCCAGCAGCACCCGGGGCTTGCGCGCCAATTCCCGCGCCAGGATCATCTTCTGCGTGTTCCCGCCCGAGAGCTTCCCGGCCGGCGTCTGCGCCGAAGGCGTGCGCACATCGAAGCGCGCCACCAGTTCTTTGGCCTCGCAGTAAATCTGGTTCCAATCCAGCAGCCCGCGGCGAGTGAAGGGCACATCTTCAAAGCGCTCTAAAACCATGTTTTCAGCCACGCTGAAATCTTGCAGCACCCCGCGCTGATAACGGTCGGACGGGATGTGCGCCAGCCCGGCCTCACCGATCTTGCGCGGCGGCGAATTGGTCACATTGGCAGCACAGATTTCCACCTGGCCGCTTTCCGCGTGGCGCAGACCAGCGATCACTTCCTCCAGTTCGGTCTGCCCGTTGCCCGCCACTCCCGCCACTCCCAGGATTTCACCGGCATAGACTTCCAGGCTGACATCGTTGACCGCCAACAAATTACGGTCGTTGCGCGCTTTGAGATGGCTGACCTTCAAGCGCGTCTCTCCGGGATGAGCTGGTCCTTTTTTAACCGCCAGAAGGATGTCGCGCCCAACCATCATGCGCGCCAGGGCCTGCTGGTCAGTTTCACTGGCTGCCACCGTGCCGACAACCCTGCCATCCTGAAGCACGGTAATCCGGTCACTGACGGCCAGTACCTCGCCCAGTTTGTGAGAAATGAAAACAATCGTTTTTCCGGCCTGAGCCAGCCGGCGCAGCACATCCAGCAAATCCTTCACTTCCGGGGGCGTCAGCACAGCGGTTGGCTCATCCAGGATCAAGACCTCCGCACCGCGATACAGAGCCTTCAGGATCTCCACGCGCTGCTGCTCGCCCACCGAAAGAGTCCACACCCCGGCCTGTGGATCAACTTTCAGACCGTAGGCATCCGAAGCCTTGCGAATACGCTCATTGACATCCTCCAGCTTTTCCACCAGCGGAGCGCGCGGCGAAGGCTGGCCCAGGATGATGTTCTCTGCCACGGTAAACGACTGCACCAGCATAAAATGTTGGTGCACCATCCCCAATCCGTGCATAATAGCATCGTGGGCAGATGAAAACTGCACCGCTTTGCCCTTCAACAAGATCTCACCCGAATCCAGCTCGTAAAGGCCGAAAAGAATATCCATCAAGGTGGTTTTCCCGGCCCCATTTTCACCCAGTAAAGCGTGAATTTCACCCTGGCGCAAGTCAAAATCGATATGATCATTGGCCAGCACGCCGGGGAAACGTTTGACGATCTTGCGCATTTCGACAATTTTCTCGATGGTTTCGGTCATCATATTGGCTCAATCCTCTCCACCGGGCGGACGAACAACCCCAAAAGCAGCAGCCCACAAATGTTGATTGCAACCGTGAAAAGAACGTTCGTGATCAACCCGCTGTGGATCAACCACGGCCCAAGCAGCGCGCCGAGCGAATCGCCCAGCGAAAAGGCCGCCAGGGTGGCCGCCATAAAGACACCGCGCGCATGCGTCGAAAGCGTAGTCATCAGCGGCAGCAGGCTGGTAATCGCAAACTCAAAACTCAGGTAAAAAATGAACAACACCGCCAGGGCTCCCCACAAGTGGCTGCGCAGCAGCGGCAGGGCCAGACAGGCGGCGGCATTGACCAGCAGCCCCAGCCCAATTGCCATGCGCTTACCGATCAGGTCAGTGACCAGCACCGCGCAGCCCACCCCGCCCAGGCCAGCCAGACCGATCACCATGGAGGCCGCACCCAACTGTTCAAGTTTCAAACCAAATGAATCTTCCATCCAGATGCCAAATACAATACTGACCACCTGATTGCCAAGCGTCATCATTAATGCCAGCACTAAACCCATCAGCGCGGAATACGAAAATATTTCGCCCAGGCCGTGGCGCAGTTCTTGCCAACTGGCCGAACTTGGACGGGAGTGCGGTACTACCCATCCAACCAGGCCCCCGGCTAGCAAACCCGCCAACCCAAGCCAGATGAATGGAGCGCTCCAACCGCTGCGCGCCATGTTGATCGCCACCAGCGGGATGCCGGCCACAAAAGCCAGCGACCAGCCCAGCTCCACCAGCGCAGTCGCCCGGCCGCGCTGGGCATAGGGAATTTGATCTCCGAGGGTGGCATGCACCGATGAATCAATCACCACTGTCGCCCCGCCCGAGATCAACAGACCCATGAAGAAGACTGCATAGGTTGGCCAGATGCCGACCGCCAACAGCCCAAGACCAAACACGACCAACGCCGCCACCATCAGCCGTTTTCGACCGCGCATATCGGCCAGCGCTCCCAGGGGAGGCCCCAAGATGCCAAGCGCCGAGCGGGCGCTGACCGCACCCGCCACCGCCTCGATCGAGACCCCCAACCCGCGCGCCAGCGCTGGAAGAAAAGGGAATACCATCCGGAAAGCGGTGGCAACCACCAGCCTGACAAAAATGAAGACCATCACCAACTGCCCGGATCGGGTCTCGCTGGTTTTCACAGGTACATACCCTTTAAAAATCTCGCCTGAAAATCCGGATGAGAGGTCAATTCGATATAACGCACCCGCTCAGCGATCTCACCCGCCAATTTCCGCTGGCTCAAGGACAACAGCGCAGCGCGCGCGCCGATGCCGGCCGCATTGCCGACCTGATGAAAGCGTTCCACCGGCAGGCGCGGGAACATGCCAATCTGCACCGCACTGGCTACATTGATATAACTTCCAAAAGCCCCGGCGATAATGATTTCTTCGACGTCCTCAGCCTGCACCCCGGCCTGCTCGATCAGGATATCGATCCCGACCCGTATGGCCGATTTGGCAAGCTGGATCTCGTTCACATCCTTGCGCGTCAGGGTGATCTCTTTGTCATGCCCAGAGTTCTCAGCCCGCACCAGGATGAATTCCGGCAGTGTCCCGCTGACCGCGCGCACCAGGGGATGACTGGCCAGCATGGCGCCTTTTTCATTGATGATGCCAGCCTTGCGCATCTCCGCGACGATATCCAGGATTCCGGAGCCGCAAATACCGACCGGACGCTCGTTTTCGATGGTGAAGATGTGCACCTCTCCATCGACGATCTTCACCTTTTCAATGGCACCGGCGGCGGCGCGCATCCCGTTGCGGATGTGCGCGCCCTCGAAAGCCGGCCCGGAGGCGGCCGAGCAGCTGATGATCTTGCCATTACTGATCAGCGAAATCTCGGTATTGGTGCCGATATCCACGCCCAACACAATCCCTTTTCTTTGCCACAACCCGGTTGCCAGCAGCATCGCCACGTGATCGGCGCCGACATAACCGGCGATGTTGGGCAGCAGGTGGATGCGCGCTTCGGGGGCGATCTTCAGGCCCACCCCGGCGGCATGCACATCCAGCGCCTGGCTGACGGCCGGGACACATGGCGAAAGGCCCAACTGTTCGACAGGCAGCCCGGCAAACAGGTGATGCATGGCGGTATTGCCCACAAAAACGCCTTCCACGATTTGCTCAGCCGCGATACCCTGCCCGGCGCACATCCGGGCGATGATCTCGTTAAAGCTGCCGATCAGCGCAGCCTGCAGAGTCTTGCGTCCATCCGCATGCTCACGTGTATACGCAATCCGGCTGATCACATCCTCGCCATAGGCAATCTGCGGGTTCATCACGCCCATCTTCTCAACTGTTTCGCCGCTTTCCAGATCCAGCAGATAGACTGCCAGCTTGGTGGTGCCGATATCGGCCGCCAGGCCATAAATGCGGCTTTTGGGCGGCAGGACGGCAGCCAACAGCCCGGCGCGCACGGCCAGACGCGCCTTCCAACCACTCTTGCGCATCCGCTGAGACAGGTCAGAGAGCACACCCATCTCGAATTCTGGCACGGCATGGCCGGCATCCAGGATGGCTTGCGCCAAACGCGTGCTGTCCGAACGCAAATCATCCAGGCTGGGCGCAGGGCAAGCCACCTCAAAGGCGCTTACTGCGGGCTCCAGTTCAAATTTCAACTCGTCGCCTTCCACCTGCAAACGCTGGGGCGTTGAAAGGGAGGCCGGCGGAATCTCGATCTTCACATCGCTCAGCACTTCGGCCTGGCAAGCCAGCCGGTAACCCTTTGCCAGTGCCGCCGCATCCAGTTCAGCCTCTTCCATCAGGCTGACGCGGCTCAACTGGCCGCTCACCAAACGGATCAGACAATTTGCGCACCAACCTTCGCCGCCGCAAATTGATACCAGCCCGACACCCGCCGAACGGGCGGCCTCTAACAGGTTGGTGCCAGATTCAATTTCAATCCGCCGCCCAACCGGCTGCATATCCACAATAAAACGCTTCTTATTCAGGTTTGGCATGGTTATTCTTATACTTGCAAACAGCATGCATGGCGCAAAAATCGCAGGTCGTGCCCAACCGGTTCAGGTCCGGGCCCAACCCCATCACCAGGGAAAGCGACTTCAACGGCAGCATGATCGAGGAGGAAGTCAGCCTGACATCCACCTGGCTGCCATCCAACAAGGAAAAAATCTGCGGCTGGCCATCTTCAACCGACCAACCGATCATCCCGGGGCTGAGCGGGATGGTGGTCTGCCAACCGCGGGCGGCGGCTTCATCTTCAAAATCCTTACAAACCGCGTTCGCCAGGGCCTCCACCGCCGCCGAGCCGACGCCATACAGCGCCAGCCCATAGACGATCTCAGTCTCCATCACTTTTTGGGCGCGCGCTTCCAATTCCCCGCCGATTGTGCAAACTGCAATTAACACCTCTTGTGCCGCTCCCAGGTGCTGGACAGGCGCTTCGCCCTTCAGGTCGTTTCCACCTACCAGGCGCACCCGGTTATGGCACAGAGATTCAACCGTAAAACGCTCGTACAACACCCTGGGTTTGATCAGCGCCAGGCCCTCATCGAGGGCCTGGCCGGCAATATCAAACAGACGCGGCCTGCGGCTGCGCAAGATACTCGGGTCAGCACCCTGCCCGCGTAAAACTGCATCTGCGTCCAGCCGCAGATCCCACTGATCAAGAATTGGCATGTTTAGTTTCCAGTTGCAAGCAGAGCGGCCTGAGCCGTACGCCAGCTGCCCAGGTAGCGCCGCCCACGATCATCCCGACCAATCAGCAAATCGGCGGCCCGGATGGTCAGTGCAAGTTTCATTGGGTCGGTAATGGCGCAGGTTGCCCCCGCCGCGATCGCCAGAACCAGGAAAGCCTGGTTGATGGTATGGCGTTCAGGCATCCCAAAGGATACATTGCTCGCGCCCAGGCTGATATTCACACCGAACTCCTTCCGCACCAGTTCGATGGTCTTGAGGGTAACACTGGCAGCCTTACTGTTGGCGCCCACCGTCAGCACCAATGGATCGATGATCACGTCCTCACGCGGGATGCCAAGCTGAGCCGCCCGCTCTAAAATCTTTTCAGCCACCTTCAAACGCCGTTCGGCTGTATCCGGGATACCGTCATCATCCATCGTCAGCCCGATCACCGCCGCGCCGTACTCTTTCACCACCGGCAGGATCATGTTCAAGCAGGCTTCCTCGCCGTTCACCGAATTAACCAGCGGCTTACCCGGCAGCACCGCCAACGCGGCCGCCAGGGCCTCGCGATTGGCCGAATCCAGGCACAACGGTATTTCAACCGTCTGGGCAATCATTCGGGCAACTTCGGCCAGAACAACCACCTCGTCAATGCCGGGAGCGCCGACATTCACGTCCAGAACATTCGCCCCGGCAGCCACCTGTTGAGTCGCCAGTTTGCAGATATAGTCATAATCCCGGTTTGCCAGCGCCTCTGCCAGCTTTTTCCGCCCGGTTGGGTTGATCTTTTCACCGATCATGATGAAAGGATTATCACCATGATCGATCACCACCTCACGTTTTTCACTGCGTAACACGGTGCGCATAAAATTCAACTTCCTCTTCCGGGCTATTTCGCCAGGATGGCCTTGCATAACTGAACAGCTGAGGCCGCGTCCGGGGCATATCCATCGGCACCAATCTCGTTGGCCCATTCCTGGGTTACACAGCCGCCGCCCACAAAGAACTTATACTGATCACGCACGCCCACTTCCTTGAACAGGTTGATCGTGCTGCGTGTCGACGGGCGGGTAGTAGTCATTAATGAAGACATAGCCACAATATCGGCCTTTTCTTTTTGAGCCGCATCCAGGAAGGTGCTCGGCGATACGTCGCGGCCCAGGTCAATCACCTTAAAACCGTGCGAGCGCAGCAGCATGCAGACGATGTTTTTACCGATATCGTGAACATCATTCTCGACTGCCCCAATCACAACCGTCCCCGGCGAAGCAGCTTTCTGACCGGATGCCAGAATCGCCTCTTCCAGGATGGCGGTCGCTTTTTCGGCGGCTTCACCCGCCGACATCAATTCCGGCAGGAAAATGTTGAAATCCTGAAAATCCTGCCCAACCTGGGTAAGAGTCGGGATGATGACCTGTTGGATCACTTCCAACGGATCGACACCTTCTGCCAGGGCTGTGCGGGTCAGCGCTGCGGCCGCATCAGGGTCACCAGTGGATAAGGCTTCACTCAGCCCATTGCGAATTTCGTCACGAAGATTAGCCATTTCTCACTCTCCTCCATCCTCCATCGAGGTCCAAACCCATTTTAATCAGTGCATCACGAACCTTGTGATATTTTTCCAGCCAGATTTCCTTCGGTTCCACGGTGTCCTCATCATAATTTTCGGGGAAGGGCAGACCGCGATTGGGTTCATTGAAGCTGCCCTCGTAATGAGGCAGCAGTTCCAGCACCAGCTCATTCGCATCCTTGCGTGTCATTCCCAGGCAGGCGTGCGATACTTCAGCCATAAAGCGAGATTCGAGCCCGGTGGTATGGTCGGTTTTGTAACCGCCTGTACAGCCAGCGCCCTGCATGTTCATGCCTGAAGGCGTGCCGGCCACTGCGCCAGCGGCAACTTCCCACAGCAGTTCTTCCGCACCAGCGCCAGAGACACAATAAATATCGTTTAGCCCGGGGATCGGGGTATTGCGTGAAAGCGCCTGTCCAACAATCGCCTGCATCCACAGCCCCATGCGGTCGGTGTTATTGACCCAGCGCATGTGTGTGTGGCTCATCATGTGGTAAGAAGCATCGTAGAGGGTCACGCCCAGAATGTGACAGGCAATGGTCACCACGGCCGTGCCTTCAGCGCCGCCGCCCAACCCGCCGATCAGCGGGGTCATCAGGTCGACGATATGCATGCCGATACCCTGCAGGTAAGCCACGCGCGACAACTGGTCATAATCGGTCTTCAGCTCAACCATTTGCGAAACCAGGAAAGCATCGGATGGGCGCAGACCGTATTCTGCATCAACCGCGGCCATCTTGCCCTGACAGGTCAGCGGCACAGCCACATCACTGATGTGCAAACCGGGTCGTCCGGCCTTGCGGACAGCATCGCGAGCCACCACGGCATCCCGCCGTGCGCCCAGGATTTCCAATGGCGTGCCGGGAATGATCTGGTGCCCCATGTAAGTCGAAACTGATCCGGCCCCGAGCATGTTCACCAACGGCTCCTGGGCGCAGCTCAAAAGAATCAGGGGATGATATTTCTCACTGGTGGGCAGCCCGGTGGGTCCGCTCAAAATCGTTGCCGGGGTCATGCCCTCCACCGGGCGATGATTCATCACAACCGCGTCCTTGCCCGTACCGAGCACCAGCTTGTTGCGAGCTCGCGCCACCATCTCTTCCGTCTCACTCCGGCTGAACAGGATGCGCCGCTCGGTGGTCTGGTTGTAGGCGCCCAGATCAAGGAACAGATCCATGCCAGCCTGATACAGCCGGTCGGCCATACCGTCATCGGATGGCACGGGTGTTTTCGGGCTGAACTTTAACCCGTATTGCTTGACCAGCTCAGCCGTGCGTTTTGAAAGCGCTCGTTCAAAATCAACTTCCTTCATATATGGGCCGTTTTCTGAGCGCTTTACGATTGTCGGTAATAAATTATTCTGCATCTTGACCTCCATCTAAAAGATTAGAAAAATCAACCAGTCACACGCAGCGCATATGACTGGTTGTGAAACTGTAAAAATGTTAGTTTACTTTGGCGCAGCAGCCACGTAGGGCACTACAAAAGCTCCGGACTGAATATCGGCAATCGCCTTATTCATCGCTGTCATTGCATCGGCCGGTATCTTGCTCGCAAGGCCCTTATTCAGTACCACCTGCACAGAACCTTCCTTCATGCCCATCGCGTAGAATGGATTATCAAAGCTCTTGTCCATGGTCTGTTCCATCATCTTGCTGAACAGCGGCTCAAGGTTCCAGTAAACGTTCCCCAGCACCACATCCGGGCCATTCACGCTCATATCACCAACATAACCGGTGGTATAGCCGCCGCGTTCCTTGGCAGCTTCGATTGCGCCCAGAGCCGGGCCTTCACCGCACTCGATCCAGAAGGTGACGCCAGCATCGGCCTGAGCCAGGGCAGCTTCCTTGGCGGCAGCCACATCTTCCCAGACACCCACCGCGGTGGTGATCAGCTTGGCGTTGGGATTAACCGACTTGGCGCCAGCCAGGAAAGCTTCGCCCATCGAATGGCACACCGGGATATCAAAACCATACAGGGCGCCGAGCACGCCGTTTTTGCTCATATAGCCAGCCAATACACCGATCGGATAGGCGGCCTGGTAGAAGGGTTGGTCGTAATCCGCGACATTCTTGGCTGTGTGCTTGATTCCGCCGGCCCAGGCAAAATTTACATTCGGGAATTCAGCCGCTACCTTGAAAACCCCATCCTGATAGCCGAAGCTGTTGGCGACGATCATGGTGTAACCCTGCGAGGCGTATTCCCGCAAGATTCTCATTTCATCACCCTCGGCGATGCGCTCAGAGAAAGCTACTTCAATGCCCTTGGCTTTCAGCGCCATGGCTCCATTATAGGCAGCTTCGTTCCAGGAGTGATCTTCCTTCGGGCCGCTTGTCAAAACGGCAAACTTCCCCATTGGAACAGCCGTTGGGGCCGGGACAGCCGTTGGCGCCGGAGTTGCCGCTCCGCAAGCCGTCAACAGCAGCGTTACAACCAGCATAATACTGAACACGAAAAAGAACTTTTTGGTGACCATCATTTTCTCCTCTTTTCCTTCATTGGCACTGCTTGAATATGGGGAAACAATATCAGACAGCCGAAGCGTTCACCGGCATGTTTCAGCGCGGCAAACGTCGGCGAATCAACTCAAAGCTCATTTTGTTCTCAGGGTGATATTCAAAACTGTGGAAAATGGGGCGGCCCTCGACGGTATAGGCCACCTCGCTGATCTCCAGGATCGGCGTATTGGCCGGAATCGGCAGGGCAGTATGAAATCGACACTTGCGCGCGCTTATTGGGCGAATACTGGCAACAAAGTATTCCACCCGAAGGCCAATTTCCTGTTCGAGAAATTCAAAAAAAGGCTCCATCATGGCTGGTTCAGCCAACAATTGCGCCAGCATATCCGCAGAAAACAGGCGCGCCTCAATCGTATTAACACAAAAAATGATCGCATCGCTGTCGGCGGTGAAGACCTTATGCGAAACCAGCACCTGCCCGCCAACGCTCATATTCAAGGCCTCGGCCATCACCGCGTTGGCAGATTCCAGTCCGCAATATTCCTGCCGGAAGGAAGGCTCACAGCAATAATTGCTGATCAGGTCATGAAAATCAATTGCTCTATCAAGGGGGTTGGAAATATGCGCCAAACGGGTAACAAAGGTGCCGCCGCCGTGGCGGCGGACGATCATTCCACGCGTTGCGAGTGTATTAAGCGCGCTGCGCAGTGTAGCCCGGCTGACATTGAACTCAATCGCAAGATCTACTTCCGCGGGCAGCTGCGAATCAGCCAGATACTTCCCGCTGCTGATGCGCTCGATCAGGATTTGCTCGATTTGCCGGGTTAACGGCTGTTGTCGGACAGGGGTTTCTTGAATATCCATTACCTTATTCCGCGTTTATAATCTTTATGGCGTGCAGGAATATATCGGAAAATCAAAGAGGTCTGACGACTATCGTTCTACTAGCTTAGTATACCCGCATTATTAACAATGTCAATCAAAAACCTGCACAATTAGCAGATCTTATTATGGAATAAAATCCAACCCACGCAAAGACGTCTGCGTCATTGTCTGAACCACAGATTAGAGGGATTTCGATGATGACGCGGATTTCGATCTTGCTCTAATCTGCGAAATCTGTAATAGTCAGGCAAAGGTTGAACACATACCACTGGCTACATGTGATACCCATTTTTCGCTCATTGATGAGCAGTTTTGCTCTAATAATCGCCGATCAATCCGAAAATCGCAAAATTTGGGTTCAACAAGGGAAATTGCTTCGTTCAACATCAAATAAAAAGGTTTTATCCGCGTTTTTCCGCGCTCGTCCGCGGCCAATTTGGTTTACCTTTGTCCAAGCTTTCTTTGACCATTACACTAATCTGCGAAATCATCTAAATCTGCGTAAATCTGCGGTTCAGACAGGTTTTCCAAATACTAACCTTTAATAAAATAAATGACCGCCACAATTACCCCAACGGTCACAACGATCCAGCGAAAGCGGGCCGGCTTGACCTTGCGGGCCAACTTGCCGCCCAGCCAACCGCCGAACAGCGAGCAGGCTGCCATTACCAGCGCAATCGGCCAGACGACCTGACCCGAGAACACGAAAAAGACCGCTGCGGTAGCGTTCACACAAAAGGCGATACTCTGCTTGAGAGCATTCAGCCGGGTGAGCGATTCATCCAGGGTCAGGCCGAGAATGGACAACAAAATGACACCAGCCCGGCGCCAAAGTAACCGCCATAGACAGCGGCCAACAGGACCGGCGCCGCGCTCCACCACAGCGAGGACTTCCCACTGGCATGTTTTTCCAATCGCCGCGCAACGAAAACCTTCAGGCGCTCCTGGGCTGCCAGCAAAAGCGAGGCCATCAGGATCAGGAAGGGCACCACCTGGCGAAAGACCCTTTCGCCAGAATTCAAAAGCAGGATGCCGCCGATCAGCCCGCCCAGGATTGCGAACGGCAGGAAAAAGACCAACCTGCGCGCCTGGGTCTTCATCTCATCCCACTGAGCCAGCGTCCCGCCTACCGTGCCGGGCAAAAGCGCCAGCGTGTTGGTCACATTGGCAACCACCGCTGGAAGCCCAAACGCCATCAACACCGGGAAAGTCAACAGAGTGCCGCCGCCAGCCAGCGCGTTCATCATCCCGGCAATCACAGCAACCAATCCAAGCCAAGCAAAATCATACCAGGGCAGCATATTCCAGACCTCGCCTTACAGAAATTTTGCCAACGATTCCACCCGCCATGCGCAGGCACTGAATTGTATCCGTGTTATCCCCATTGCGGGGAAAATCATGCCGGCACTGAGCGGGCTGAACAATTTTATTACACGCAAACACGCCCGTGTTCCCTGTCATCCCCAAACACCATTGGGACAGGTGTGCAAGGAGCGTGCGTTCCGCCGCTTTGCTGTCATTCCCAAACACCATCGGGACAGGTGTGCGAGGAGCGTGCTCTCCGTTTTGCTGTCATTCCCGAAGGACATCGGGACAGGTGTGCGAGGAGCGTGCTCTCCGTTTTGCTGTCATTCCCGAAGGACATCGGGACAGGTGTGCGAGGAGCGTGCTCTCCGTTTTGCTGTCATTGCGAGGAGCGTGCTCTCCGCGACGTGGCAATCTCCTCTTAATCGGGAGTGCCATCTCACCTCGGACTGCGCCTCAGGCTTTGCGAAAGGTTCACACAGCCTTTACACTAACTTTATATTGGGAGAGTATCCTATAGATAGTAACCTGGAAGGAAAAAACACCAGGTCAATCTATCAAGGAGAAAAATTAAAATGAAAAAAATTCTGGTAATCGCTTCAGCAGTCGTGATGGCAGTGGTAATCTTTGGGGCCGGGTTCCTGTTCGCGCAATCGAATGTCGCCAACGCAGCCGGCCTGGTGGCAGGTTTTGTCCCGGGCGGTATGATGGGCGGACGCGGCGGAATGGCGCCAATGCAGGATTATGTCGAGCAGGCGCTCGCCGATAAACTCGGAATGACTCTGGCAGACGTTGAAACCGCGCTGGATGGCGGCAAGAGCATGTACCAACTCGCCATCGATAAGGGCATCAAAGCAGCCGATGTCACCGCCCTTTTGACCGAAGTTCACAAGACCGGGTTGGCCAAGGCTGTCAGCGCCGGCGTCCTGACCCAGGTCCAGGCCGATAGCATGCTCCAGAACATGACTGCCAATGGCTTCAATTACACTGGCCGCCCGATGATGCAGAATAGCACTGGCCGCGGCGGTATGATGGGCGGACGCGGCGGCAAAGGCCAGGGCGGTATGATGGGCGGCAGGGGCCAGACACAACAGCCCACCGTCACCCCGTAAAACAAGAACAGGCTTTTAGTTCAAAAAGAGAAATTGGCGAGTGATCGCCAGTTTCTCTTTTGTTTTAGGATTTCCCGCATCAGTATTGAATGGAGTAGCTGTTATCGCTATAAATATTTTTCAAACTCTTCAACCGTTAGTCGGGCCTGTTTTAGAATACTTCGCAATATGCCAATGGCTAATTCATGGTGCAAAGGGACAACGCAACCAACTTCGCCTTCCGGTGTCGCTTTTTTAAATATGACATGACTACCCTTTTGACGGATTTGAACAAAAACCCAGCCGTTCCAACGTGCTGATGGCTATTTGTCCAGATATCCGACTCAATTTAGGCATAAATCGCAGCATCAAAGGTAGTCAACAAAGATCTTGAGATCTTTCCCAAGGGGAACTCCTCCAGGTAAAGTTCTGTCGCTTCTTTCAGGTTGGCGATTGCTTCCTCAACTGAATAACCCTGGCTTACTGTTCCAACGTCAGGACATTCTGCAATGTATAAGTCATCTTCTTTATGCAAGATTGCGGTGAGAATTTCGGTCGTCATTTCAAAAGCTTCAATCGTTTTTGATACATCATATCGTAACCTGGCGAATGTAGATTAATCTTCTCACATCTGCACACCTGCGAGTTGCGCATTATCCCGGGCTCTCTGGGATTTTCTGTGAAACTCATGGTTAATCACAACCAAAACGCGGAATTTGTATTAAGCAGCAAAAGGTTGAAGGATCCGCTAGATATATTTCTAACAATTCCGAATCGTTCGCGGGTTCGCGGGGCTAACCCATAACGTGCTCCGCTAAGCCGCCTTCATCGAAATGCGCCACCCTGCATCGATGGAGTGGATTTTCATGTCAGCGTCCGAGAATTGTACTGAGCAATCCTCCCCCAAGGATGAGCACAACGTAGGGGAAAAAGATCAGGCTAAGGATGATGAAAACGGCTGTGCCGATCCAGTTGGCGGCGGCGCGAACGCGTTCACTGGCGAATAGAAGGTTGATGCCCCATGTAAAGACGGTGACCACCCAGGCCCCGGCGAGCACAGCCAGCGGCATGATGGTCATTATCATCATAAAATCCATTTCGTTGCGGACGAATTCCCAGAAGCTGCAGTCTCTGACGCTGTCAGTGAAGCCGTAGCATTTACCCTGATAGCTCGTGGCGGCAGAAATGAGGCCTGTGAGCGGGATGGAGGCAGCGCACAGGATCGTGATGGTGAGCAGGATAAGAACGATGATGCGGAAGTTGAGTTTCATGGACGGGAGCGGTGTGTCTGAAAGGATGGCAACGCCGAAGAAGGTGCTGAAAGTAAGCATGATCAATTCAAGCGGAGTAAATGCCAGGGTGACAACCCCTGAAACCGCGATGCACTGGCTGAGATTGTTAGTGCCATCGCCGTTCTCCTGCCCGATGCACAACGGTGTGATACTGATCACTGCCAGTGCGAGTCCTGCGATGAGATATGCCAGCAGCGCCGGGATGATGACATTCAGCCAGGGGCTGGTAATGCGGATTTTTCTCAGGAAGGCTGGCAGGAAGAAACCTGAAAACAGGCTGGCAGCCAGGAAGACGGCGATGGTAATGTCATATATCCGCCAGAAATAGTCGCTCTCATGGCTAAAATATTCCAAAATGCCAAAACCGATTGCGGGCAGGCTGGTGAAAATGGCGTTAACTATGCGTTTGAATGCAGACATGGGCAGCCTCCTTGTGTCTGTATTTTAGCAAACGAAGACTGTCAAAAGGTGACAGAGACTATCTGATAGTGGTTCTCCCATGACCGATATGAAAGGTCCGCTTTCCAGACAAGCGGGCGAAGTACAGACCCCCTCCGGCCTGCGGCCACCTCCCCCATTTCCAAAGACCGCAAATAGGGGAGGCAAGACAGACCTTCCCCTCCCATTTGTGCTCTCCAAATGGGGGAGGCCGGGAGGGGGTCCGCTTTCCAGGCAAGCGGCGAAGTACAGACCCCCTCCGGCCTGCGGCCACCGCCCCCATTTCCAAAGAGCGCAAATAGGGGAGGCAAGACAGACCTCCCGGCCTCCCCCATTTGCGCTCTCCAAATGAGGGAGGCCGGG
>CAIMZS010000296.1 GCA_903846015.1 uncultured Anaerolineae bacterium
ATATATATGCGTCCGAATTACATACTCTGCTATTATAACCACCTACACACCCCGTCCATGGCCCCCATGAGTCGCATGGATGAAAGCCACCATTATAGGCCAGTCTGCATTTCCCACCATATGTTTTTCGGTCAGAAGCACAACAAAATTTAGGGTTTGTCGCACAATCTGGCTGCGGCTTTACGCCATCGCAAATACGAGAATAACCTGGCAATTCACAATCCTGGGTCGAACAACAATCATTCAAAAGTACAGCCAAAACTGGCTGGGCAAGCCTAACCTTATTGCCAACCAAAACCACAACAAATCCAATCACCACCAAAATACGAAAAACAAACCTCATAGCTCCAAGTTAGCACAGAATTGTGTACTATAGCAATACCTACTGATTTATATAAGAATTATAATATTCAAAATTTAAAGGATTATCAATTAATACCATCTGTTCAAAAAATATGGGCATAACTCCAGTTTTTTCCCAAACTGCAACTTCGGCAGCAAGATTGGGGTTAAGCAATCCATCTGCAATATCATTGCCATATTTATTTCGTTGAATTTTCTGAAGTTCAGGTGATTTCCCCTCCTCAGTCGTAACAACCCCCAAGACAATAATACCCAGAGAATTTTTATCAGTCAAAAATGTCCTATTGATCCAGGAACTATTCTTATCCAGCCAAAAATTACGAGACACATCTCCAAGGTGATTATTTTCTCTGAACAAGTCAAGCCATGTCGATGCATACACAACACCTTCACTCCCATCAGGATTCAAAATATGCACTGCTCTACCCGGCCGGCCCTTTCCTTCAGAATCTTGCAGCTCGTAATAGCCGCCGACACGTATTGGCCATTCATCTGGTTTATTCATATCATCAAATTTAAAAAACAAGTTTAAATAAATATTGTCAACAACACTAGTCAAGCCGGTTACTATACCTCTCGCTTTTGCCGTACCCGGGAAGGCAACCTTGCCATTCAACAGCTCATTTCTGGCCACATCGCCATGTTCGACCTGATCCATGGTAATCTTGGTCAGATTTTGAATGTCTTTGTAGTCAAATTGTATCTCCCAGGTCTTGACCATTTCGTGGCGGATATCAGAGTAGAAATACGCCGCCTTGCCATCCGCTCCCCACACGGCCAGGATATCTGGCCTACCCTTTAGCTCCAAGTAGTTGATCGAGCTGGCGGGCTGCTCCACCACTGTCCCATCCGCTAGCGTTATTCTGGCATTCTCGCCCGCTACCACAATGGGCACGTCAAGCTTGGCTCCAGTCTCCGGGTTGGTATAGACAAACTTGTCGCCAATCTTTTCATATTGATCGCCAAATTTTACAGCCGGCAGTTCTTTGACCCACTCATTGCCATCGGTAAGTTGGTAGTCGCCAATATGGGGGATATTGCCCTCACCAATCGTCAGCTCACCCTTTACGCCTTTGATCTCACTTTCAAAAAAGGTAACCAGGGCGTCTTTGTTCCAATCAAAAGCCTTACTTTCCTGCGACAAGATCTTGAGCCCAAGCTTCTCCCCATTTACCTCGACCACATTCTCCAGGATCTGGAGCAGCCCATCCTCACCGATCCCCGCCATCGCATTCTCAGTACCTTGGATAGCTTTGTAATGATATTCTGAGTTTATCACTTTTAAGTTGCTGCCTGGTTCATACTGCACAGGATAGCTACTTCCTTCTGCCATCACAATCAGCCCTGTGTTGGTTCTTGGCACTAGATCCCAACCACCATGATCCATCACCAGGTCCACTGCGGCAATATCAATCGCATTTCCGTCTGCATCAGGGAAGCGCGTATTGGTCACTGCCCCATAAGCATTGGTCACAGCTTGCAAGATCTTGTCTGAATCTGAGAATCCAGCTCCAAACTTCACACCACTCTCAGTCATGATTTTTTTGATATCGTCACTTATCCCGTCGCGCTGGCGATCGATAATCGGGGTATCGGGGATCACCACCCTGCCCATCTGGGCGG
>CAIMZS010000297.1 GCA_903846015.1 uncultured Anaerolineae bacterium
AGGGGGATTGCCACGCGGGAGAGCGCCGCTCGCAATGACAGCGGGGAGTGCGCCGCTCGCAGCAGTGACAGGCGGGGGGATCGGGCTTACATTATCTGGATGGAACCGGTGATCATCAGGAACATAATCCCCAAGACACACACGACCACAAACAACAGAGCCGAAATCACAAAACGCTGGAAGGCATTCATGCCCAGGAATTTGCTGCTGTCGATCTTAATGCCAAGCGCAGGCTTTTCGGGCTTTTTTTCTAACAGAGGCTCGAGCTCATTCTGTTCATCTTCAAAGAAGGAACCTTTGCCGTCATCACTTTTTCGCAGGTCATCAAACATGGCGCACCTCACATCAGGATGTCTTCTGAAAGTATATCACAACGGGCGCAGATGCACCTCGCCGAAATTGACAGCGTTAATTTCTCCGCCGCCAGCTTTGATCAGCAAAGCGCCATCCGCCTGCAGCCCGCACACCTGGCCACAGACCGGTGGATTGGTACCCTGCCAGATTTGGACAGCTTCGCCACGGAAGGCCAGGGACTCCTGCCATTCCTGCAGAAAGGAGGCCGAAGCCACGCCGGCGCGCAGCTCAATCAACGCCAGCAGGATGTCTTTAAGCAGGCTTTCACGTGTAATCAGGCTGCTTGTTTCAGATTGGACACAGGTGGCAGGGAAATTTAGAACCTCGGCTTGCGGCAGCGAGCCAGGAAAGACGTTGACGCCCATGCCCAATACCAGGCTGTCGACTTCGTCCCCACTCCAGACCGTTTCCACCAGGATGCCAGCCACCTTGCGGCGCTGAATCAAAACATCGTTGGGCCATTTGACCTGGGCAGTAATGCCAGTCTTGCGCAGCGCCCGCACCAGTGCCAACGCTCCCAGCCCAGAGAAGCGCGAGATATATTCCACCTCAGCCGGAGTGGGGCGCATGATCAAGCTGAAAGCCAGCGCAGAACCGGGCAGGGTATACCAGGTGCGTCCCATGCGTCCGCGTCCGCTGGTTTGCGCATCCGCCACCACCAGCGAAAGATCCGGGGCATTGCTGGCAGCCCAGGCCAGGGCTTCATCATTGCTGGAGCCTGCCGCCGCAAAAAAACGCAAACCGCCCAACGCAAGTTCACGCAAGGCGGCTCGAAGTTTATGCTCATCCATCTTACTGGCCCAAAACGCTCCACGGATTAATAAAACCACCGTTCAGACGCACTTCAAAGTGAAGGTGCGCGCCAAACGAGTTCCCGGTGTTGCCGGCCAGGCCGATCATGGTACCCGCGCCAACACCCTGGCAAACAGTGACATTGATCTGGCTGAGGTGGCCGTACAGGGTGGCAAAACCGTTACCGTGATCGATCATGATCACATTGCCATAGCCGCCATTCCAGCCGCTGGCCGCGCGCACAACCACACCGGCAGCGGCGGCATACACGGCTGCACCCTCACCCGCGGCGATATCGATACCAAGATGACCGGCGTAATAGTCATTGCCAGAAAGGAAGTGGTTGGCTGCCGGCCAGATGAAGCCGCCGCCGCCCACCGGTCCGCCTGAACAAGCCGAGCCAGCAACGCCGGTTGTGCCAGATTTACCACGCGCAATGGTGGGAATCAGCCACTGCTTGTATTCACGCGAGCCGCCCGGGATCATTACCAGTTCACCAGCTTTGAAGGCAGGTTTGGTCAGGTCAACCTTATTACCGGGCCAGTTAAGGATATCTTCGCTTTTGGCTTTGTACTGTGACGCCACGGCTGCCAGTGTATCGCCATCTTTCCATTTATACAGGATGCCGTCGGTGGGTGGAATGTTAAGCTCCTGACCAGGACGGATGCTATCCGGGCTGTCATTGAGCACATCATAGTTGGCCCACAGGAGCGTATCAGGCTTAATACTGAACTGCTTGGAAATGGCAAAGACAGAATCACCGCGCTCGACGGTATGCTCACCCACCGCATAGCGCGGACGCTCAGGGACGATGGTTTTGAGAGTCAATCCGCGCCCAATGGCGGGCAGCGAAAGCACCGAGATATTGCTGCCCGCAGGGATGCTGGCAGCCTGGGCGGTTGTTTGTGTGGGGAGGGGCGCAGCAGGAGCGGCGGCGGCAAGGGGTGGGTTTTGAATACGCCAAAAGGTAAAGCCGCCCGCCGTCAACACAATCACCAGGGTAAGCCCCCAGCTGATCAGGTTAAATTTTGGGGTTGTGCTCATTTTTTATCCATACCAATCAAACCTACAAGCCGTTTACATATTATCGGCGAGTCTTTCCAGGAATTCCATATTGTTGCGGGTCTTGGCCATGCGGTTGATGATGGCTTCGGTGGCGACGGTCTGATCCATGCCTGCGCCGGATGGCGGGTTGGAAGTCATCTGCGAATACATGCGGCGCATGGTCCACACACGCTGCAAAATATCCGGACCGAGCAGCAGATCTTCACGGCGGGTGGATGAGCGTTCCAAATCCACGGCGGGGAAGGTGCGGCGCTCCTGCAGTTTGCGCGAGAGGTGCAGTTCCATGTTGCCGGTGCCTTTGAATTCTTCGTAAACCACATCGTCCAGGCGCGAGCCGGTATCCACCAGGCAGGTGGCGATGATGGTAAGCGAGCCGCCTTCTTCAAGGTTGCGCGCGGCGCCAAAGAAATGCTTGGGCGGGTAGAGCGCGGATGGATCCATGCCACCGCTGAGTGTACGACCGGAGGGATTAACTGTCAAGTTGTAGGCGCGCGCCAGGCGTGTGATCGAATCCATCAGGATGACGACATGGCGGCCAATTTCGACAATGCGTTTGGCGCGTTCCAGCGCGATCTCAGCGGTGCGGACGTGCGATGTAACCGGTTCGTCAAAGGTGGAAGCGATTACTTCGGCATCCACGGAGCGGTCCATGTCGGTGACTTCTTCCGGGCGCTCGCCGATCAGGGCGACCATTAAATGAACATCCGGGTACTGGGTGGAGATGGCGTTGGCAATCTGTTTGAGGATGGTGGTCTTGCCGGCCTTGGGAGGCGAGACGATCAACCCGCGCTGCCCGCGCCCGATCGGGGTGATCAGGTTAATCATGCGAGTGGCGAGGATGTCGCCCTTGGTTTCCAGATCAAAGCGCGTATCGGGAAAAATGGGGGTCAGATTTTCAAATTTTGGACGGCGGCGGGCTTCTTCGGGATCGACGCCGTTGACGCTTTCCACTTTCAGCAGGCCCCAGTGCCGCTCGGAATCGCGCGGTGGGCGCGAATGCCCCAGGATCAGGTCGCCGGAGCGCAGTTCGTAACGGCGCAGCTGCGCTTGCGAGACATAGACATCGTCTTCGCTGATGCTGTAGCGGGCAGAGCGCAAAAAGCCGATGCCTTCATCCATGATTTCCAGGATGCCGCCGCGGATTTCCAGACCTTCTTTGGAGGCTTCTTCCTGGCGCAAGCGCAGGACCAGGCCTTCTTTTTTCATGCGGTTAGCGCCCTGGACATTAAAATCCCTGGCAGCCATTAAACGCAGTTCGGCCAGGGGTTTACTTTCAAGCTCAAGAATATTCATCATATCGTTTTCTCAACTCGGGGTTGTGTGAATGGGTGAAACAGGGATGGAA
This sequence comes from uncultured Anaerolineae bacterium, assembly GCA_903846015.1. Classification (GTDB taxonomy): domain Bacteria; phylum Chloroflexota; class Anaerolineae; order Anaerolineales; family Villigracilaceae; genus UBA5195. The sequence goes on from CAIMZS010000297.1 coordinate 3,557, forward strand.
TGGGTGAAAACAAAACTCCCGTCCCATTTAATCGGGACGGTAAAAATTTGAGTTTAGAGAAGGAGGGAAATTTGCATTAAGAAGGGGAAGACCCGGTGAAGCCCCAAAGCGTCGTGAATCAAATTTTAGGTGAAATGGGATTTGATTTAGTATATCACACTTTTGGAGTTGTAAAGTAGACATTTGTAGGGTCTCTCTGGAAATTAGCGTGGTAAAAACCCATTAGGCGCCGGTTGACCGGTAGAAGCCTGTCGCCACTGTCATTAGTAGTAGCGGCGCTCTCCCCTGTCGCCACTGTCAGTGCGAGCGGCGCTCTCCCCTGTCGCCACTGTCAGTGCGAG
>CAIMZS010000298.1 GCA_903846015.1 uncultured Anaerolineae bacterium
AGAACGGACAGGAGCTTGATTGATGGATCTCTTTGAGCTGGATGACTTTGGGATGGAAGAACCACCCATCTTGCAAAAGAAGTTTGTGCTCACCGACGATCATGTTTTGGTGACGGTCTTTGGCTTCACCATCGGCTTGATTTTTGGGACGCTGCTCGGGTCGCTGATTCCTATTTTGATCCAGAGAGGTATTTAAATGGCTGGCATTATTTTTTTGATCGCAATTCTTTCAATCCTGCTCGTGCTGTGGCTCTTTTATCCGCGCGCAGAAAAAAGCGGAGTGCTGGCCGACATGTACACGGTTGAGTCGGCCAAAAACTTGCAGGCGCTCGATCCCAACTCGCTCGAATATCAGCTGCTGGCGGCCGGGGTGCAGTTGAAACCGGTCACCTTTCACCTGCTGATTTATGGCGGAGCCCTGGCTGCTTTTGCAATTGGCACTGGTTTGCTTGGATTTGTAGTTGGGCTGGTGCTGGCGGGTGTGGCCTGGTATGCCCCGCAGGCCTGGCTCAAGGACAAAGTCCAGAGCCGCGGCAAGGCCATCGACCGCGTGCTGCCGATCGCCATCGGGCGTATCGCCGCAGGGCTGCTGGCCGGGGGCTCGCCCTCCGAAGTGCTGCAGCAGACCGCCGATTCAATGGAACTGGAAGGCCGCAACCCACTCTCACCGGAACTCGCGCTGACCGCCATCGAAATCCGCACCAAGGAAGCCGACACAGCCCTGCATGCCCTGGCCGAACGCTCTCCCTCGACTTCACTGGCCAACCTGGCCATGCTCCTGGATGGCTATGTTGAGGCGGGCGGTGGTAAGTATGCCGCCACTCTAATGGATATTTCCGGGCGCGTACAGAGCATCCTGATGGCACGCAACCGCGCCTCGGCCAAAGCCGGGGATGTGATGGTCTCGGCCATGACCCTGCCAGGCGCGCTCGTGCTGGTGATCGGATACCTGGCAATGGATCCCCTGATGGCCAAGTCCTTGCATGCCATTCCGGTTCAGATTGTGCTGGGCGGTGTGGTGATCACGATGGTCGTTGGATATTTTGTGATGCGTTCGATCGCACAGGAGGCCGTATGACCGGTTTGATCTACGCTGTTGGCATCGCGATTGCGCTCTTCATTATGTATACCCTGGTCGAGTTCGTCTGGGACCGCGCCCCACATGGAGCGCTGGCCGACGCCTTCACGCCGGCCGATGCAGCGGGGAACGTCAGCGGCCTGCGGAAAACGCTCTCGCCGCTCTACAAACCGGTCCAGAAATATGCCCCACCCGCCCTGCTGCGCAAAATCCATGCCGATCTGTACTGGGCGCAAATGGGCGGAAAGTGGCTGGGTTGGAACCCGGTGCAGTTCATCGCCCTGCAAATCGCGGCGGTAACGGCCACGCTCGTGGTCGGGATGGTGCTGTACGGCGACCTGGTCTTTACATCCATTGCAACCTTGCTGGCCTGGAACCTGCCCGGCATCCTGGTGGGTGGTCCAGCCCGGCGCGCGCGACGCAACTTCATGTCGCAGCTGCCCGAGTTCATCCAACTGGTCGCAGCCCAGATGGCCGCCAACGTCAGCATGGACCAGGCCATCCGGCGCGTAAGCAAGGCTCCCAGTATTGTGGGCGAATGGATGCGTATGGTCATCCAGCAGTCCCAGGGACGCGATCTGATCGAACAAATCCAACGCGAAGGCCAGGAATCGCTGATGCCGGAACTGATCGGCATGGGTGTCCAGTTGGGCTTTATCCGGCGCGGCACAGCTCTGCAGGAATTGATGGGCCAACTTGCCACCTCGATCGCCGCCGAATACATCGGACAGGCCGAAGGGCGCGCTGAGAAGCTCGGCTCCGAGCTGGTTGTGCCGATGGTGCTCTTTTACTTCGTACCTTTCCTGATCACGATCCTGGTTGTGATTGGTTACCCGGTCATCGTCGGCCTGTTTGGAGGCTTGTAATGTCACCGGAACCCAAAAATCCGTTACTAGGACGCATTCGCAGCTGGTTGGGCTGTGCCTTCTTCTTACTTGCAGCGGTACTATCCGGGCTGGCCGCCTGGGAGGCCCACTCTATTCTGGCTGTACTGAACACAGCGCACAACGCACTCCTGGCAACACTTTACGCCACGCGCCGGCCGGCCCAAAAAACCGACCGCTTCGGACTGGCGCTGGGGCTGACCGCCGCACTTCTGCCCGCGTTTGCTGGAACCAACATCGGGCCCATTTCACCACTTTGGACTGCGGCCGGCATTGGCGGAGAGATCCTGGTTTTGTGGTCGCTCATTTCCCTGGGCAAACGCTTTGGGATCGCTCCAGCAGATCGCGGCCTGATAGATACCGGACCGTATCGTCTTGTTCGCCATCCCATGTATCTGGGTGAGCTTGTGCTGCGCCTGGCGCTAACCGCCGGCAGCCCGCAGGCCCTGATCTGGCTGCCCTTCATGCTGAGTTTGCAGATCCTGCGGTCAATACGTGAGGAGCGCATCATCTCCGGCTATCCAGACTACGCCAAAACGGTGCGCTGGCGCTTGATCCCCTTCATTTTTTAGTGATTTCAGCCGCGTGCCGCGTGGCTGTTGCACACCATTTCAATTCAAGGAGACTACTATGAAATTCAGTAAGAAGTTGTTCATTGTTCTGGGCCTGGTCGCCCTGCTGACCGCGGCCTTTGCCACCACTGCTTTTGCCGCCAACACGCGGGTCGTGCGCTTTGCCGATGTGATCAAGGTCAAGGTGATGGCCAACCAGCCCGCCACCTTCCGGCTGCTGGGCAACTTCACCTGTGACAAGGTGCAGATCAATTCGTCCGTGAGCGGCAAGACCATCACGATTTATGCCAATGACGTCAAGATCAAGTACACCGGCAAAGGCTGCGACACCGTTACCAGCTTCCGCAAGGATATCAGCGTGGGCACACTCGTGCCGGGCACCTATACCGTGCTAATCAATCCGGACGCCAGCGGCAAGCCGCAGAAGAAGATCAGCGCGTTCATTGCTCCGGTGATCCCGACGCCCGTACCAACTCAGGCCGCCAAACCCTGATCTCTGAATCCAAAGGTTGAGGGGCGGATCATCCCGCCTCTCAACCAGGGAGCTTTTATGCCTATTTTCGCTCTGGTTACCATACTCATAAACTTATTGGGAAACGGCCTGACCTATTCACCGCCCAATACCTGGTCATTCACCGGAACAGTGACGGAAATCCGGCAGGTGCTGGTCATGGGGTTGTCGAGCAAGGTTGCGAGGGTGCAGTCAGACGATTTCTCCGCCTGGGTGATCCTGCGCATGGCATCCCAAAGCGCTGAGCTGGATGACGTCGTTTTGGAAAAGGTCCGCGATGCCGCAAATGGATTTGCCGGGGATGCCTCGAATGACCCACTTGGGAAAGTCCCGAATGGTTTTATCGGGATCGGCGACCAGGTACGCGTGAGTATTTCAGGCCCGCACGTTTCAAAAAACGGTGTGAATTGGGATTTGTGTGAACCGCTGTATTCGAATTACTGCCGCCAGGGCGGGCTCTACGATGTAGGCCCACTTTCTGGTGACTGGAATGTTCCGCTCTCACCCAGTAACGAAATGATTCATTATGGCCAGCCCAACCCATCCTGGGAGTTTGCTCTTTTTTGGAATACGGAGAAGTTGAATCTTGGAGACAGCCACACACCTCAACGGCACCCTGAAAACCCTGGAAAAGTCAGGCCTGGATGCCTGGCGCTACGCGCAGGAGATCCATATTCTCGCCGCTGGATTGCTGCCCATGATGCAACCTATCTACCGTTCCTGGCTGTTTGCTCAATCCCACAGTGTGCTCAAAGACTACACCCAGGAGGCTATCTTTGTCTGGTTGAACGGGCTTCATCCAGGGCGGGCCGAGGCGGAATATCGCTTGATGCTGCTGGAAATCTCCTGGTTGGAAACGCTGGCACAAGATTTTTACTACTTTCTGAGTGAGAACATACCATGAAATTATTCCAATTTCTCTTGCTCGTTCTATCTTTTCTGCCGATTTCGGTAG
>CAIMZS010000299.1 GCA_903846015.1 uncultured Anaerolineae bacterium
CTTATACTTTTTTAAATACAGATGGCAAGCCAGATGGGTTCAGTGTTGAGCTGATGCAAGCCGTGGCACAGGTGATGGGAGTCAATCTTGAAATCAAGGTGGATACCTGGGATAATGCCCTTCAGGCGCTGAATAACGGCAAAATTGACTTCCTGCCGATGATGGTGTATTCCACAGAGCGGGACAAACTCTATGATTTTTCGCCCCCGCATACCATTGCCTTCGATGCCTTTTTTACACGCAAAGGCGCCCGCCAAATTTCGTCCATGGACGATCTTCAAGGGAAAACCATCGTCGTCATGAAAAGTGACCAGGCAAATGATTATTTGCGATCGCTTCCATCCATAAAAACCGAACAACTGCTCCTGGTCGACAGCTTGCCTGAAGCGCTGCGGATGCTGGCTTCCGGAACAGGGGATACCGCCCTCATGCCCAAACTGGTCGGTTTGAAGTTGATTCGGGACTTAAACCTTACCAATCTCGAGCCGTCACCGGTGGTGGTGGAAGCCTATAACCGTCCGTTCAGTTTTGCGGTCAGGAATGGAAATCAGGCTGTCATCGAGCGCTTGAACCAGGGCATGAAAATTGTCAAAGCCACTGGGCAGTATGACGAAATTTATAAAAAATGGTTTGGCACCCTGGAACCGACTGGAGGTACGAACGAACTATTTTCGAAATATTTGGGCGAAATTGTTCTGGCATTTCTGCTGATTGGAGCCATCCTGGTATTCTGGTCGTTTTCACTCCGGAAACAGGTGGCAGCGCGCACCAGGTCTTTGGAGACGGAGATTCAAGAGCGTAAACAGGTGGAGGAAGCGCGGCGTATATCAGAAATGGAATTAAAAGAAGCGCAGGCAATTGCCCACATTGGAAGTTGGAAATGGAATGTAAAAAAAGGCGAAATCACCTGGTCTGATGAGATGTTTCGCATCTTTGGAATTGAAAAAGATTCTTATCAAGGGCGGCTTGGAGATGTGATCACAAAGGTGATCCACCCAGACGATTTGCACATTGTTCTTCCTTCCAACGCTGTGAATATTGCTGCGGGACCAATCGAATATCGTATTGTCCTGCCAGATACATCGATACGAAATATTTGGGCCAAGACGGGCGCGACGATTTTCGACCAGGATGGCAAACCCGCGTTCCTGACCGGTGTTGCTCAAGACATCACCGAGCGCAAGCAAGTGGAAGTAGTCTTGCGCCAGAGTGAAGAACGCTTCCGCAGCTATTTTAATCTACCCCTGGCCGGGCGCGCCATTACGTCGGCCAGCACTGGCTGGATCGATGTCAATGCCACACTGTGCGACATGCTCGGTTATCCAAAAGCCGAATTAATGCAGAAGAACTGGACAGAACTTACCCATCCGGACGACCTGCCGTCTGATCTGGCCCAATTCAACCGGATTATGTCTGGTGAAATCGATGGCTACACCCTGGAGAAACGCTTTATTCACAAAGACGGTCACAGCATTGCTACCAACCTGGTTGTGCACTGCGTTCGGCACCCCGACCGGTCAGTGGACTACTTTGTGGCCTTGATCCAGGATGTCACCGCCCGCAAACAGGCGGAAGCGGCACTGATTAATAGCGAAGAACGTTTTCGGCGGGCAATACTGGGTGCGCCGTTCCCGATCATGATCCACGCCGAAGACGGCGAAGTGATGACCATCAATGCGCCCTGGATTGAATTGACCGGTTATCAGCCCGGTGACATTCCAACCATCGCGGATTGGACTCAAAAAGCGTATGGAACCCGGATGGATCTGGTGCGGGCGGATATTGACCACTTGTATTCGTTAAATGGCCCAAAAGCTGAAGGTGAATATGTGATCATGACGCGCAGCGGGGAAACCCGAGCCTGGGATTTCAGTTCATCCCCGATCGGCCAACTGCCGGATGGACGGCGCCTGGTGATCAGCATGGCCATGGATGTCACCGAACGCAAGGCATCAGAAGATGAAATCCGGCGTCTCTCCAGGTTTCCCGCCGAGAATCCGAACCCGATCATGCGCTTCAGCAAGTCCGGTCGCATCCTATATGCTAACCAGTCCAGCGAGCCAATCCTGATCGA